>JBBQJM010000144.1:0-8793 GCA_038325895.1 Mycobacteriales bacterium | reverse complement strand
ATGTGGCCCGGCAATTGCACTCTCATCTCGGCCGAGATCCCCGACCCCCCGCGGCTGACGTCGGAATCACCCTGACCACCCGGAAGCCGTTGGCGCATCGTGCCGTCGTCGTGGGCGTCGATGACGACCAGCTCATGGCGGGGTTGCGGGGTGTGTTCGAGCAGCACGAGGACGTCGAGATCGCCGCGGGGCAAGCGCGTCCCGGACGTAGGGTCGCGTTCGTGTTTCCGGGTCAGGGCGCGCAATGGCACGGCATGGGAGCCAGGCTGCTGGCCGAGTGCCCGGCCTTCGCCGCCGAGATGGACAACTGTGACAGGGCGCTCGCGCCGTACACCGGCTGGTCTGTGCGTGATCTGCTGGCCGGCCCGACGCCTGCGCTATCCGAGCGACCAGAATTCGTTCAACCAATGTTGTTCGCGGTGATGTCGTCGCTCGCCGCGGCGTGGCGCTCCTTCGGCGTCGAGCCCGTCGCCGTGGTCGGACACTCGCAGGGCGAGATCGCCGCCGCCTATGTGGCCGGCGCGCTCACCATCGCGCAGGCGGCCGCTGTTGTCGCCAAGCGCAGCGCGCTGGTCGGTCGAATGTCGGGTACCCACGGGATGGCGTCGATGGCGCTGGGCTCCGATGAGACCGCCGACTACCTCGTCCGCTGGCAGGGGCGGCTGTCGGTGGCCGTGTGCAACGGACCGCAGTCGACAGTCGTCGCCGGCGACATCGAAGCGCTCGACGAGATGCTCGCCGCGTGCGAGGTCGATCAGCTGCGGGCCCGTCGATTGGCGGTGGACTATGCCTCGCACTCGAGCCAGGTCGATCAGATCGCTCCGGATGTCCACCGGGCACTGGAAGGCCTGACCCCGCAGGCGAGCCGAGTGCCCTTTGTCTCCACGGTGATCGGTGACGTCATCGACACGAATGGGTTGACCGCCGAGTACTGGGTACGAAATCTCCGGCAGCCGGTCCAATTCGAGGCCGCGGTGCGGACCATGCTGGCTTCCGGTATCGACGCGTTCGTCGAGATCAGCCCGCATCCGGTGCTCACTGGTCCGGTCGAGGACATCGTCGAAAGTACCAGCGCCACCAGTGATGTCGTGGTCGGCGGGTCGATCCGGCGAGATGACGGAGGGGTGGCCCGGCTGCTGCTGTCGATCGGCCAGATGTTCGCAGCAGGAGTGGATGTCGACTGGAGCGCTGTCTACTCGGGCACGGATGCGAAGCAGCTACGGCTTCCTGGTTATGCCTTTCAACGACGGCGTTACTGGCCCGGCGACGGTGACCCCAGCGGTCAGGATCCCGCGGAGCCGGCCTCGATCCGCTTCGGCCACGAGGGCGAGGCCATCACCCTGGTCCGATCCGTGGCAGCATCGATCCTGGGACACCACGATCCCGCCGCGGTCGACGTCGAGATACCCTTCCGTGACTTGGGTTTCACCTCGGCGCTGGTTCTCGACCTGCGGAGCCGGCTGCAAACACGGACCGGGCTGAAGCTACCGGCGGGGGTTGCCTATTCGTATCCCACCCCGGCCGCACTCGGGCGCCATCTGCTCGACCGCGCCGGCCAGGTCGCCGAAGAATTGCCAGTGGGGTCGATGACCGGAACGGCAACCCGCCGGGTCGATGCAACGGCGACCGAAGGGGCCGAGCCGATCGCCATCGTCGGCATGGCCTGCCGCTATCCCGGCGGTGTTGCGTCGCCAGAAGATCTCTGGGACCTGGTCGACCACCGGCGGGATGTGATCGGCGAATTCCCGAGCGACCGCGACTGGCCCCTTGACATCTTCGATCCCGAACCCGGAACCCCCGGCCGCAGCTACGTGCGGGAAGGTGGGTTCATCGATGGTGCCGGTGATTTCGATCCTGGCTTCTTCGGGATCAGCCCCCGCGAGGCACTGGCGATGGATCCGCAGCAGCGCGTACTGCTGGACATCACCTGGGACGCCTTCGAGCGATCCGGGCTGCCCCTGAAGGCGCTGAAGGGCACCGGCACCGGCGTGTTCATCGGTGCCATGCCGTCGGGATACGGGCCCTCGATGGGAGAAACCGCTGGTGCGACAGAGGGGTATGTGCTGACCGGCAGCGCACCGAGCGAGCTGTCGGGGCGGCTGTCAGACACCTTCGGCTTCGAGGGACCCGCGGTCACGGTTGACACCGCCTGCTCGTCGTCCCTGGTGGCACTGCACCTTGCCGTTCAGTCCCTGCGCTCCGGCGAGTGCTCGATGGCGCTCGCGGGCGGCGTCACGGTCATCGCGGATCCAGGGATCTTCGTCGAGTTCAGCCAACAGCGCGGGTTGGCCCCTGACGGTCGCTGCAAGGCGTTCTCGGCCGACGCCGACGGGACATCCTGGAGCGAGGGCGCCGGCGTGGTGATTCTCGAGCGACTGTCCGAAGCAGAGCGTCGCAACCACCGGGTGCTGGCGGTCATCCGCGGCACGGCGATCAATCAGGACGGCTCCAGCAACGGCTTGACGGCGCCGAACGGCGCCGCCCAGGAACGGGTGATCCGCCAGGCACTTCACGCCTCGGGTCTTGCGGCTGCCGACATCGATGTGGTCGAGGCGCACGGCACGGGTACCCGACTCGGCGATCCCATCGAGATCGCCGCTCTGCTTTCCGCGTACGGCCAGGATCGGCCGGCCGGGCGGCCACTGAGACTCGGATCGCTGAAATCCAACATCGGGCATTCTCAGGCGGCGGCCGGCATCGGGGGCGTCATCAAAATGGTGATGGCGCTCCGGCGCGAGGTGCTGCCGGCCACCTTGCATACCGAGACGCCGACCCCACATGTCGATTGGACGACGGGTCGGGTTTCATTGCTCACCGAAGCCTGCGCGTGGCCGGCCGCGGCGGGCACCCGACGTGCCGGGGTTTCATCGTTCGGCATCAGCGGCACCAACGCACACGTCATCATCGAAGCGGCCCCGCCGGCTGCGGTGACCGCGGGCGACCGACCCGCCGCCGCCGCGCGACCAACGGGTCCGAGCGCCGAGGCGGACTCAACGGCGCGCGGTCTTCCCTGTCGACTGGCCATACCGGTGTCGGCGCCCTCCGACACCACGCTCGCCGCCTACGCGTCGCGCCTGGTGAGCGCTGTGCGTGCTCAACCCGACATCGATGTCGCGCTCGTCGCCGGCACCTTGGCTCGCAGATCCTCGCTCGGCCGCCGCGCGGTCGTCCTGGCGGCCGACAAAGACGAGTTGGTGGCGGGATTGGACGCGCTGGCAGGCGGGCACTCGCACCATTGCGTTCGGCCCGCACAGCACAAGGGCCAACTGGCATTCCTGTTCGCGGGACAGGGCAGTCAACAGGTGGGAATGGGCCGCGAGCTCTACGCCGCGGTACCCGAGTTCGCGGCGGCCCTGGACCGAGCCTGCTCCTACTTCGACCCGCACCTGAGCCACCCCCTGCAGGACGTCATGTTCCACGGAATCGACGCCGACGACGGAGCACCGCTGCTCGATCGAACGGACTTCGCGCAAGCGGCTCTGTTTGCCTTTGAAACAGCAGTGTTTGCCGTGCTGACCGATTGGGGCCTTCGACCCGACGTGGTGATGGGGCACTCGGTGGGTGAGTTCGCGGCCGCTGCCGCCGCCGGTGTGTTCACCATGGCCGATGCCGCCGCACTCGTCGTAGCCCGCGGCTCACTCATGCAGGCGTTGCCCGTCGGCGGCGCGATGAGCAGCGTTCAGGCGACCGAAGCAGAGGTCCTCACCCACCTCGAGGGAGCCGCCGGCCGGGTGTCCATCGCCGCCGTCAACGGCAGGAATTCGGTGGTGCTGTCTGGCGACGCAGACGCCGTCAGCCGGCTCACCGTGTACTGGGCAGGGCTCGGTCGGCGCACCGCAGCGCTGCGGGTCAGTCACGCTTTCCACTCCGCGGCAATGGAGCCGATGCTCTCGCAGTTCGCCGAGGTCGCCGCGCGGATTCCCTACTCGCCTCCGCGGATTGCGATGGTGTCCAATCTGACCGGCCGGTCAACCGCCCCGGACGACATGTGTTCACCCGACTACTGGGTTCGGCATGTTCGCGAGGCGGTTCGGTTCGGCGAGGGTATGCGAACGATCGTCGAGGGCGGAGCCGGCGCAGTTATCGAACTGGGACCGTCCGGCGCCTTGACAGCCATGGGTCGAGCCGTCGCTCGCGACATGGCAGCCGACATCGACTTCGCGTGCGTGCTCCGACCGGATCGGTCGGAGCGCGACACGATGACCGAAGCCGCCGCCGTGGCGTACGCCCGCGGTGCCGACATCCATTGGGAGCGAACGCAACCAGCCGAGTCGACCACCCAGATCGACCTGCCCACGCCGACACTCGAGCGCCAACGCATGTGGTTGACCCGACCTGACCGACGGACACCCGACCTCGCATCGGCGGGACTCGATGGTGGCGATCACCCGCTGATCGCTGCCGTGGTCGACCTGCCGGAGGACGACGGGCTCGTGCTCAGCGCTCGGCTCGGCCTGGACAACGCGCCGTGGCTGTCCGACCATGCGTTGTTCGGGACCGTCGTGTTGCCCGGGGCGGCATTTGTGGAACTGGCAATAGCGGCGGGCTCCCGCCGTGGTTGCCCGGAGCTGGCCGAGTTGGTCCAGGAACAGCCCCTGATCATTCCCGGAGACGGCAGTCAGGACATCCGGGTGAGCCTGTCCGGACCGGACGCTGATCACCGACGGTCGGTCGCCGTGCATGCCCGCCTCGCCGATGTGCCAGGCGAGAAATGGGTGCGATATGCCCGTGGTGTCGTGGCGCCGCCGGAACCCGACCGCGGGTCACCGCCGCTGCCGGAACCCAGCCCGGCAGCCGGGTCGGAAGACATCGACCTGGGCAGTCTCTACGAATTTCTGGCCGACCGCGGCTATCAGTACGATCACTCATTCAGGTCGCTGCGGGGCGTGTTCCGGGCTGACGGTCACTTCCTGGCGCAGGTCGGCCTCAATTCGTACAAAGCATCCGCCACAACATCTTTCGGTCTTCACCCGGCCCTGCTGGACGCGGCCCTCCAGGTTCTGCTACCCGATTGGTTGGCCATGGCAGACCCGGACCTTCTCCTCCTGCCGGCCGCGTGGCACGGAGTACGAATCCACCGGCCCGGCGCGACGCCCGTGATGGTCCGCGTTCAGCCAGCGGTTCGGACGGAATCCGTTTCGACGGACAGCATTCCGGAGGGCACCACCGCATCGCTCGCGATGACCGATGCCGAAGGACAGCTGGTGGCCAGTGTGGATTCCGTCGAATTCCGGCCGATCCCCGCTCGTAAACTGCGCCGCCGCCTCGGCGGCATGCTGGACGACACGTTCGTGCTCAACTGGGTGCAGGTCGCGATGTCGCCGTCCCGCGATCAGCCGCCGCTGGATATGGCCATTCTCGGAATTGACCGCCTGGGAGTCGGTGCGGCCCTGCGCTCGGCGGGAATCGAACTCAAAGAAGTTCCTGACCTGCACGCCTTGGATCATGCCGTCGGCGGAGGGTCAGCACCGCGGACCGCCGTGTTCTGCGTGGGCGGCCAAGGCTGCGCGGCCACGGATGTCGCGGCCGAATGCGAGCGAGCCTTGGCGGTGGTCCAGGAGTGGATGACCGACGACCGGCTGGCAGCCAGTTCCCTGGTCGCCGTCTCCCGGGGTGCGGTCGACCTCGGGGAAGCCGGGCCGCGCATCGACCCGGCCGCGTCGGCCGCCTGGGGGCTGCTACGCGCCGCCCAGCGGGAACGGCCCGGCCGTCTGCGGCTGGTGGAGCTCGGCGCTGCACCGGCTTCCGGCCGGGGCATCCTGGACGCGCTCGCTACAGGCCGCGAAGAGATCGCCATCCATTCCGGGAAACTGACCATCCCCGAGCTCGATCACCCTGGGCCCCAACCATCCCCGGAGTCCCCGCGACCATGGGACCCCGACGGCACGGTGCTCATCACCGGCGGCACCGGTGCTCTCGGCGCGGTGCTTGCCGAACATCTGGTGCGTCGGCACGGCGTCAGACACTTGATGCTGCTGAGCCGCCGGGGCACGGCGACCAACGGCGCTCCGGAGTTGACGGCGAGACTGAGCCGCCTGGGAGCTCAGGTCTGGGTCGTCGCCGCCGATGCGTCGGACAGGCGGGCACTGGCGGCGGCCCTGAGCGAGGTCCCGAAGGAGCATCCGCTGACTGCCGTGGTCCATGCCGCGGGCATCGTGGACGACTGCACCATCGGCTCCCTCACGCCACGCCGGTTGCGGCGGGTACTGAAGGCAAAGGTCGATGCTGCCCTTCACCTGCACGAACTCACCGCCGAATCCGATCTCAGCGGATTCGTGCTGTTCTCCTCCATCGCCGGCCTGATGGGCAGCGCCGGGCAGGGCGCGTACTGCGCAGCGAACTCGTTTCTCGACGCTCTCGCCACCCAGCGGTCCGCGGACGGCAAGCCCGGGCTGTCGTTGGCATGGGGGCCCTGGGACTCGGCGGACGGAATGGCAGGGCGGCTGGCGAAGGCCGACGCCGCTCGGTGGTCGCGTTCCTCGCTCATCCCCCTGCCGGAGGAACACGCTCTCGCGCGTTTCGGCGAGGCGGTCACCGCCGGCCGGGCCGTTGGGGCGCCGCTGCGGGTTCGGACGCTGGACGGTTCCGCCGACAGCCACGACAGCGCCGACCATCACCAGGTACCGGCTCTGTTGGCCAAGATCGTTCACGGAACGTCGTCCACTGCCGCTCCATGGCCCGCGGCGGGGTCAACCGGCGCTGGACCAAGGGATCTGCGGCGAACGCTGCCCAGCGGGCGCGACACGCACCGGCGGGACACGCTCCGCGACTTGGTCAAGACCGCCGCGGCTGTGGCGCTGGGCCTCCGCGACAGCAAGAGCATCCTCGACGATGGCGACCTTTGGGACATGGGGATCGATTCGCTGACCGCTCTGGAACTGCATCGCAGCCTGGAGATGTCCACCGGGCTGGGAATCGGCAGTTCGGTGGTGTTCGAGCATCGGACCACCAGCGCGCTGGCCGCTCATCTCGACAGCCTGCTCCGGTAGCTGACGCGCTGATGGTCGCTCCGCAAGCGCCGCTCCGCGGATGCTGCTGGTATCACGCCGGCCTCTCGACCCGTCCGTCTGTGCGATGTGTCCGTCGCCGGGAGGGAATGCACATGCGCGAATTGCTGCCGGCGGCCGTTGCGGTGCAGGAACTCTGGGGAGACGCCGTCGTTCCGCTTTTTCCGGAGGAAGCCGAGCAGTTGACGAGAGCCGTCGATCGACGGATCCGGGAGTATGTATCGGCCCGTCAGTGCGCCCGCCGTGCCCTCCAGCAGATCGGTGCACCGGTCGTCGGACTGCCGCGTGGGCCCCGCGGAAATCCATCGTGGCCGGCCGGCGTGGTGGGCAGCCTGACGCACTGCGAGGGTTACCGGGCGGCCGCGGTGGCGCGGAGCGCGGAGATCGCCGCGGTCGGCATCGACGCCGAACCGCAGGGCCCGCTTCCCGATGGGGTGCTGGAATGCATCACCTCCGCGTCCGAGCGCGACCATCTCGCAGACCTCGGGTCGACCTTTCCCGGCATTGATTGGGATCGATTGTTGTTCTCCGCCAAAGAATCCCTGTACAAGGTCTGGTCGCCGCTCACCGCGCTGTGGCTGGGCTTCGAAGACGTCGCCGTGTCGTTCCACCCCGGTTCCGGGCACTTCGCCGCCCGGCTGATCGGAACGCACCTCGAAGTGGGTACTCGGGACATCACCGAACTCAGTGGGCGCTTCGCCGTCCGGCGGGGCAGGTTGTTCACGGCCATCGCGCTGGAAGGTCCCCGCCCGGAATCGTGATCCCAGGGTGAGTTCGCCTTGCCGACAGCATTTTCCAGCACCACACGGCCGACCGCGTTGCACATGATCGAGGAAGCGCCCGTTGGTCGGGTCGGCACGGTACTGCCGGGCTGGCACCGTATTGCCAGCGTTACAACAGCGGCGTCAACAACTGCTCGCTGGTCATACCGGCAGTGCGCGCGGATACGTCGACGACCTGCGAACAAAGCATCGGGCTATTGCGGACAGCCACAACACTCGAGCGCGAACCCATGCGGCTTCCCTGGCTTGGCGAATGCTCCAACTGTCGATCACCTGGATCAGCGAACTCGAACCGCGACCTGCGAAAACAGCCGCCGCACGGCCGTATCAGAACGGCAGGCCTGTGAGTCTCCTTGACCGGAAGCGTGGCCATACCGCCTCTCCATCGGAGATCAGGGGGAAATTCGTGCATTCGTATTTCAGCTATGTCAATGGACAGGACGTCCTGGTGGACCCCGGGCAACGCTGGCTGTACTGCCTTCGGGCCTCGGCCTTCCTCCGGGACGTGTTACCGTCCCTGTCGCTCAAGAGGGACCTGGAGATGGGTCGTCGCGGGAGTGAGGAGGCGGGACCGGACGTCGTCGCTCGCGTGGCGCTGTCCAGCCAGGAAACGTTGGAGGCGGCACTTGAGGCGGCCGCTGCGGCCGCGCCGGCGTGGGCCGCGATGCCCCTCAAGACGCGCATGTACGTGGGTCGACGGTTCCACGAGGAGGTCCGCCGGCGTCGCCACGAATTCGTCGGGGTGCTGATCGACGAGGGACATCCACGGGCGCTGGCCGAATGGGAAGTCGCCGGCGTACTGCGCGGTAGCAGCCCAGAGTTGTTCTCCTACTGCCGGTCTCAGTTGTCGTTCACGACAATGGCGCAGGGCCGCACCGTACGGCTGGAGCGTAAGCCGGACGGGGTGGTCGCATTGAGCCCGCCGCAGAACGCCGCCGCCTCGAACTCGTTGCTCGGGGTCCCGGCGCTCGTCGCCGGCAACGCATTGGTGGTCAAGGCACCCC
>JBBQJM010000143.1:0-8793 GCA_038325895.1 Mycobacteriales bacterium | reverse complement strand
TGCGTCGCAAGATCGGCGAGCCCGCGAGCAGCCCCAAGCACATCAAGACGGTGCGGGGGGTCGGCTACCGGTTCGATCCCTGAGCCGCGAGCCAGTCGTTCATGGCGATACGCACCCGATCACACGCCGCATTCAACTCGTCGATCGTGCTGGCCAGGTCCAACTCGTCCAGCGCCGGCGCCTGCGCCTCGATGGTCCGGCAGAGCCCTTCCACCTCATAGGCACCGAACAGCGCGCTGGCCGATTTCAGGCTGTGCGCCACTCCGCTCATCGCGCCCCGATCGTCGGCGCGCAAGGCGGAGTTCATGGCTGCCTGTCGCTTGGGAAGCTCGCCCAGGTAGATCCGCAGCGTTTGCTCCACGAACTCGGCCTCACCGAGGTCCTCGCCAAGGGCGGCCAGGCGGTCCGGGTCCAAGACGGTGGTCATGGGTTCATCATGCCGCCCACGATCGCGCGCACCCGCCGCCTTGATCAGATCTTGACGTCGCACGGACGAGATCTTGGAACCCGCACGATGTGCTGTAAGGCATGAGAAGACGGCCAGCCAGGAGAAGACACCGCATCACGGGAGCCATCGCGTGTCTGTTGGCCCTGACCACCGCTACTGCCTGCGGCACCGCTGCCGGTCAGGCTGCCGGCGCGGGCGAATTCTCCACATTATCCGCCGGCTCGTCAGGGTCCACCGGCGGCTCGGCCGACTCCAGCCACGGACCGATCGGCGACGCCGCGCGCGAGGACTGGCTGACCAAGGGTGGTTGCCGGTCGGTTCCGCCGGCCTCGACGACCTTCACCGCGAACTCCGACGCCGACACCACCGGCCCGGCCGGACCGGCGGTGCTGACTGTCACGGGCCGGTTCGCGCCCGGAAGCACCGCGCCCGTCGCCCTGGACCTGGCGCAGCTGGACACCATGCCGCAGGTGGAATGCACGGTCAACGACCGGGAGGCAGAAGGCCGCGACGCCACGTTCCGTGGCGTGCTGGTCGCCGACCTGCTGACCGAGATCGGCGCGCAACCCGAGACCACCCTGCACACGGCCGCTCTCAACGACTACGCGGTTGACCTGCCGGTCTCCGATATCCGCGGTCTGCCGGTGCTGCTGGCCACACGCCTCGACGGACAGCCCATGTCGGTCGCGCACTACGGGCCGCTCCGCATCATCTATCCCACCACCGGGTACAACCTCGACCCGACCGTCTACGACCCGCGCAGGATCTGGCAGCTGTCCGCGGTCGACGTGGCATGATTGCGCGCGCACGGCGTACCGTCCGGCGGCTGGCCGCCACCAAGGGCGTGGGCATTGCACTGCTGGGACTGTCGGTGCTGATGCTGGCCGCGACGCTCACCCTCGGAGTCCTCGCGCTCGATCAGGCCCGATCGCTGCAGAGCAACGTCGCGTACACCCAGGAGGCTGTCGACTCCAACGTCCGCACCCTCGGTCAGGCGCAGCGAGAGTTGCTGCGGTTGCAGGTGCTGCTGGCTGCGCCACCAGCGGATCCCACTGCGTTGGCGCTTGTGGAGGCGTTCGTCGACCAGCGAACGCAGGAGGGCGCGCTGCCGTATCAGGGCCAGACCCTTGGCTCGGAGGAATTGCTGGATCGCTCGCGTTCGCTGGCCCTGCGCTGGACGACCGATGTTCGCCCGGTGCTCGACACCGCTGCCGCCGCAGGTGATCCCGCCAGGCTGGCGGCTGCCGCCGGCCTGGTCGTCATACTGGAGAAGGACTACAACCAGCTGGTGAGCGACGGAGAGATCAGTCGAAAGGTCAGGGCCGGCAAGGCGAATCAGGAGACCCAGGAGCTGCTGTCGGAGACCGGGAGGCTGATGATCGCACTCGGCATCACCGTGGCGCTGTTCCTGCTCTTCATGGCGGTCGCGGCGATCGCGTCCCGCCGCTCGCTGCGGCAACGGGAAGCGGCCTCGGCGAAACTGGTTGCGTTGAACGAAGAGCTGCAGACCCACGCGTTGGTCGTGCACGCCACCGATAACCTTGTCGTCATCACCACGGTGTCGGGTGAGATCGAGTGGGTCAACGAAGCCTTCGTCCGCACCACCGGATATTCACTGGACCAGGTCAAGGGGCATCGACCCGGCACCGTGCTGCAGGGCCCGAACACGGACCCGGCCAGCGTCCAGATCATGCGGGAGGCCGTCGCGCAGGGCACCGGATTCACCGTGGAGGTCCTCAATCAGGCCGCGGACGGCCGCGAGTACTGGGTACATATCGAGGCCCACCCCGTCCGCGACGATTCCGGCCGGGTGACTCGCTTCATCGCCATCCAGACCGATGTCACCGATCGGCGGCGCACGGAGGAAACCCTGCGCCAGGCCACCGATACCGCGCTCAGCCTGGCCGAGGAGAAGGCAAGCTTTCTGGCCACTATGAGCCACGAGATCCGCACCCCACTGAATGCCGTATTGGGTGTTACCGCGCTCTTGCAGGACACCGACCTCGACTCCGAACAGGCCGGTTATGTCGCCACGGCGCAACGCAGCGGCAACCTGCTCCTAGCGCTGATCAACGACATTCTCGATTTCTCCGCACTGGAGTCCGGGAAGATCGAGGTGGAAAACCGCGGGTTCTCGGTCCGCGGACTGATGAACGACGTGCACGCCCTGTTCCAGGCCACGGCCACCGGCAGCGGGCTGGCATTGACGTACGACGTTGCGGAGGACGTTCCGCCCACCGTGTTCGGCGACGAGAACCGCATCCGCCAGGTGATGCTCAATCTGGTGAGCAACGCGCTGAAATTCACCACGACCGGCGGCGTGCGGATGCACGTCGGCATGGCCCACGATGTCGTCAGCACCAACACCACCAGCAGGTTCGCGTTGCGGATCGCCGTCCAGGACACCGGTATCGGAATCACCGCGGATCGTCAGGAACGGATCTTCCAGCCCTTCACCCAGGTGGATGCGTCGACGACACGCAAGTACGGCGGAACGGGTTTGGGCCTGTCGATCTGCCGGCTGATCGCCCACTACCTGCACGGCAGCTTGGAATTGAACAGCGAGGTGGGCAAGGGATCCTGCTTCACCTTCACCGTGCCGGTTGCACTCACCGGCGATGCCGTTCCCCGACCCCGGGCGACCACCGTCCCCGCACCGGAGGAACTGTCCAGTCTCCGGGTGCTGCTGGCCGAGGACGATGCCACCAACCGGATGGTCGCGCTACGAATGCTGAGCCGGCTCGGAGTCAGCGCCGACGTTGCCGAGGACGGCGAACAGGCGGTGGAAGCCGTGCAGGCCAACGATTACGACCTGGTCCTGATGGATGTGCACATGCCGAGGATGGACGGGGTCGCCGCAACCGGCGAGATCCACCGGCTCACCAGACAGGGCAGGCGTCCGACGATCGTCGCGCTGACCGCTACCGCGCTGGAGGGCGATCGCGAGCGACTGCTGTCCGCGGGCATGGATGGCTACCTGAGCAAACCGGTGACACTCGCCGCCCTCGGCGCCCTGCTGGCCGGTGTCAGCGACGGTCACTCGACCGGAACCGGCCGAGAATCGGGGCATCCCGGGCGACCGATGGTCACGGCGGGCACGATCGGGTGAATCCATTTTGGAACAAGAGCCCGGATGGTCACTTCATCCGACCATTTCCTCCGGAGAGCATCGGCGTGGGCTAACATTAGCGTGGGGTAATCAATGTGCGTAGTTGAGACATAACTGCTCATACGGGGGGAAATAGAGTGTCGGACGAGGGTCACCCGAACTCCACTGAGCATTTCTCCGGTTGTGGGGCCATGCGGGGAGGAACGCGGTCATGCAAGCCTGCTCCAAATTCTTGCCGCACCGTCGAGCGCCCCGAGGGCGGTCGCTGTGGATTCCCGCTTCAGAGCAGTGCACTTCGATGACCGGCCACGCCAAGGTGTTCCGGGCCACAGATGGACTGCAGACCACGAGATCCCTGGCCGCGTGAGAGGGATGAGATGAGCACACAACCCGCCGCTGATGCGGTGGTACTGGTCGGCGGTCAGGGAACGCGGCTGCGGCCGCTGACCCTGACAACACCCAAGCCGATGCTGCCGACGGCGGGAGTGCCGTTTCTCGAACATCTGCTCTCGCGGATCAGTCTGGCCGGGATCACCCATGTGGTTCTGGGAACCTCGTACCGAGCGGAGACCTTCACCGAGCACTTCGGCGACGGCTCGGGCTTCGGCTTGGAGATCGAGTATGTGGTCGAGGACGAGCCGTTGGGGACCGGCGGTGCCATCCGCAACGTCTATGAACGCCTGCGCGCCGAAGAAGTGCTGATCTTCAATGGCGACATCCTTTCCGGCGTCGACCTCGCCGGCCTGCAGGCCACGCATCGGGACAACAACGCCGATGTCACCTTGCATCTCGTTCGCGTTGCGGATCCGCGACCGTTCGGCTCGGTGCCGACCGCCGCGGGTGGGCGGGTGCAGGCATTTCTGGAGAAGACCACCAAGACACCTGCCACTGACCAGATCAACGCCGGCTGCTACATCTTCCGCAGGTCCGTGATCGCCGAGATCCCCGCGGACCGGGCGGTCTCGGTCGAGCGTGAGACCTTTCCCGGGCTGTTGCGCGGCGGTGCACGCGTTTTCGGTCACGTCGACAGTTCGTACTGGCTCGATTTGGGCACACCTGCCGCATTCGTCCAGGGTTCGGCCGATCTGGTCGCCGGCCTCGCGCCGACCGAAGCCCTGCCGAAGGCCGCGACCCACGACCGCGAGCATCTGAGCCTGCCGGGTTCGGACATCGCCTACGACGCCGAGTTGACCGGCGGCGTGACCGTGGGCGCGCGGGCGGTCGTTGGCCCCGGTTCGCACCTGAACAGATCGGTGATCTTCGACGACGCCGTGATCGGATCCGGCGCCAGAGTCGACGGCTCGGTCGTCGGGAGGGGCGCGCGTCTCGGCGCCGGTGCGGTGGTCGTCGATGCGGTGATCGGCGACGGAGCGGTCGTGGGCGCTGGTTGCGAGTTGCTGCACGGCGCCCGGGTGTGGCCAAATGTCGTGTTACCGGACAACGGAATCCGATTCTCCGCAACGAGCTGATCCGAACAGAACCGAGAGCTATTCTGCTACTGGCAATGCGAGATCGACGGCCAACCGGCGGTGATCGCTCCCGCGATTGTCCTGTAGCTGTGCGCTCATCACGATCACATCGTCATCAACCAGCACATGATCCAGTCTCATCAAAGGCATGACCGGGCCCTTCCACTGCGGCCAGGTCGCGCCCGTTCCGCATCCCGCCTCACCGAAGGCATCACGCATGCCGGAATCGATCAATGCCATGAAGGGTTCATGGTCGCTGGTCGCATTGAAGTCCCCCGCCATGATCACCGCGCAGAACCTGTCGTCCCGCAATTGGGCCAGGCCAATAAGCTGCGCACGCCATTGCGCGATCTTTGCCACGCTCTCCGGCGCGATCGTGTGCACGTTGACCAGCCGGACAATTCCTGCGGCGGTGACGATCGTGGCCTGACCCATGCGCTGGCCGGCCACATCGATGGCCTTTTCGTTCGTGATCGGCAATCGGGACAGGATCGCCGAACTGTAGATGGTGCGCAGGTCGTTCCAGACCTGATAGGGGTAGGCCTCGAAGAGTCCGCTCATCCGGAGTTTGGCAAAATTCTCCATGCTCACCTCCTGCAGGAGGATGACGTCGGCATCCGTCGCCGTCAGGTCGCGGCCGAGGTTGCCGACATCCGGATTGTTGAAAAGCATGTTGGCGGAAATCAGCCGCAAAGTCGCGGCTCGCGGCGGAGCGCACCGCTGGTGACCGCTCTCGTACTGCCGTCTGAGCCAGACCGCGTCGCCCGCGGACAGCAGTGCTGCCGCGACCGCCAGCCACCACTTCCGCTTGACCACCGCGGCGACGGTCAAGGGGTAGGCCGGGACGAGCAGGCGCATGCCGATTCCGGCAAGGCCGATCAGCACCGGATGGCGTTGCGTTCGGGACAGTCTGACCAGCCCGACCGCCGCCATGCCGCCAGCGAGTCCCCAGGCTCCGACATTCCAGGCCCCGACATTCCAGGCCCCGACATTCCACCGTGCACCGCGGGACATACCGATTCCCTCCGAGCTGGAACAATCACTGAACCAGAGCACTTCATGCGTTGCATCTGACACCTATTTAGGCCTTTGCCTTTGCCTTCGACTCTGCCTTCGCCGCGGTTTCGGCGACCCACTGCCTGGCCGCCTCAAAATTGCGCCGGGCCTCCACGCCGAGCGCGGCACTCCGGTCACGCACGTGTGAGCCGACATCTGCGCGCTGCTCGATCAACGCGGAAAGCCGGTTCGCGAACTCCGTCGCCGGGAAGGGCTCGTTGATGTCCGTGCTCCACGATTCAAGGCCGAGCATTCCGGCGAGCTCTCGGACCTTGACGTCATACGCGAGAACGTAGGACGGAACTCCCAGGATCGATGCCATCACGATCGCATGAAGTCGTTCGCTGACCAGCAGGTCGCAACTCTCGATCAGCCGGGCGGCATCACTGTGCGTGCGGAGCTCGTGGCGATGCATCGGAATCTCAGGCACCCGAGCGGCGAAGGCGTCGAGGATCTCCCCGTCATCGTGCTGCTTGAATCCGACCTGCATCGGCAGCGCGTGCAGCTCGATGGGGTGGTTGGCATTGACCAGTTCGAGTCCCGCGGCAAGGCGCTTGAGGAACAACTCCCAGTTGTCAGGGTTCTCGATGTCGAAATTCAGGTTGAGTGCCACCCGCAGCCGACCCGAGTCAGCGACCTTCGCCGTGAGCGCCGTCCCATCGGAGTCACCGAGCAGCCAGTGCCGGTCGGCGGAGAACACCGCGTCCGTGGCCCGCAGCGGATCGAGGCCGAGAGTGTGGCAGGTAGCGAATGATTTCTCGTCCCGCACGGTGAGCTCGTCGACCTGCGACAGGATCAGCTTCGCGAGCCGGTGACCCTGCTTGCTGCGGACAGGACCGACCCCGATGTTGAGCATCGCGATCGGCCTGCGGGCGATCCAATGGGTGAACGTCACGATCGCGAGGATCATCGCCAGCGTGGAGTAGCGGTTTCGCCCCGTGGAGGCGTACAGCTCCTTGATGATGCTGCCTCCGCCGAAGCAGAGCAGGTCGCAGCGCAGCAGCTCGCGTGCCAGCCGCACTCGGTCCCGTGTCGTGTCGATCACCTCGACGTCAAAGCGCCCGGCAAGCTGTTCCCGCGTGAACGAAGGGTCGTAGCTGTTGATCACGTAGTGATGCTCGGGTCCGAGCTGCATGAGGAAGGTTTCGAGCAGCAACTCGTCCCCGATGTTGTATTGGCCGTGCGTTCCCAGAAACACGATCCGGCGCGAGGTGGTGGTCCGCGGGGTAGTGGTCATTGCCCTGCTTCCTTCATTGGTGGTGCGGGCGGTTCACCGGCGGCTGCCGGTGGTGACTGTCCGGCGGTGTCTGCAGTGGTGTCGTCATCGGCTTCGAGCAAGGCGTCTGGGTTCCCGTCGCCTTCGTTCGGGCCGTCGTCCGCAATTCCACGTCTCGACCGCCAGCGCACCAGGAGTGCGCTCAGCATCAGCAACAGGGCTGTGGCGGCGAGCCCGAGCCATGTCGGACCGACCACGCCGCCCGGGCCCGGCGAAAGATCCTGCACATCGGCGGCGGCGAGGTTGAGCAGTTCGTCCTGGGTCAGGTTCGCATGCTCCGGGTTGGCAGCAGGATCCACGTATCCGTCGGTTGTTCCCGTGGTCTCGGTATGTTCCGAGCAGTCGAGCGTGTTCGGATCAGTGATCGGGGTGACGTTGGACGGCAGGGTCAGGGTCTCGTAGGTATCTTCAGGAATCAGCATCATTCCCTCGACGAGCATCGGATTGTCGTCGGTCTTGTCAACGGAAAAGGTGTGCGTGCCGGCAGTCGCATCGACGACACCGAGGTCCTGATAGGTATATCCGAAATTGACCGGGACCAGCGTGTCCGGGATCGCATCCTCGAGTTGGGCCACCGACATTGCCGAGGTGTCGACCGGTTGCCGGTCCGCGTCGTAAACCTCGGCGGTATTGAACAACTTCACGGCCCCGGCCGGAGGACGAAGCTCGAATGGCTTGTCGTAATGGAGCGTTGGCGACGTTATCCGCACCGAGTTTGCGGTGTCTGCGGTGCGCATGAGCAGGCGGTACCGGCCGGCGGTCTTCACCTTGACCGGCAGATTGAACTGGGTGGCGCGAGGCACTCCGATGAACGAGCCACGTAGGGTCCCGAAAACGCCGGGCGTGATCATGTTGGTGCGGTTCCATTTGGTGTTCGAGAACAGCAGGAATGAGCGGAACATCGGCGACAGGTAATAGCTCGACGCCACAATATTCGGATTGAAGGCGAACATCCGTGTATCCGGTTGCGAGATCGCCTCGGGATGGTCCAACAGGTACAAATCGATGGCCGAGGTGTGCGTGTCGTCGGTCAGCAGTTGGATCGGCGCCCCCGGTTCGGCCTTCGCGGCGTCGTAGTACGGCGTGTACTCGAACTTGTAGCAGCGGCTCAGGTTCCGTCGGTGGAAGACGAGGTTGAGGTAGTTCTGCCAACTCGAGTCGACCAGCAGCGTCGGGCGGTTCGCCTTGGGCTGGTCGGTGATCTCATAGAGGGCGTAGCTGCTGTTCTCGAAGCGGAGCGCGATGTCTTCGGGCAGGCGCCTGAGCCCTGGCTCGACGTAGCTCTCGACATTGGGGAGATACTCGGCGCCGACACCACCATTGTTGTGGATCTTGCGATTGACGACGATGTAGCGGACGCCGATATCGCGTGCCTCGTTGATCCACCAGTCCTGCTGGTAGTAGAGCCCACGCAGGATGAGGAAGAACTCGAACT
>JBBQJM010000142.1:0-8797 GCA_038325895.1 Mycobacteriales bacterium | reverse complement strand
ACCCGGTGGTGATCTGCTGCTGCAGGATCAGGCCGAGCACCAGCATCACCAGCGTCGACAGGGTCAGCGTCAGCACGACCACCCGGAACAGCAGCGAGCGGCTCAGGAACGACCACCTCGCCTTCGCCCGGAGCCACAGCTCGCGCGACCGGGCGCGCCAGCTGCGCGGTGCCGGGTCGGACGTAGGGGGCTCGGCGCCGGTCGTCGGGGTGGGGCGAGAACCGGCCGCCGAAGGCGGCCGCTGGGTCACGACACGCCGGCCCGGTACCCGACCCCGCGCACCGTGACCACGACTTCCGGATGCTCCGGATCGCGTTCGATCTTCGAGCGCAGCCGCTGCACGTGCACGTTGACCAGCCTGGTGTCGGCGGCGTGCCGGTAGCCCCAGACCTGCTCGAGCAGCACCTCGCGGGTGAAGACCTGCCGGGGCTTGCGGGCCAACGCGACCAGCAGGTCGAACTCCAGCGGCGTCAGCGAGATCGGTTCGCCGCCGCGAGTGATCTGATGGCCCGGCACGTCGATCTCCACGTCAGCGACGCGGAGCCGCTCGGCGGTGCCGACGTCCGCCCGCCGCAGCCTGGCCCGGATCCGGGCGGTGAGTTCCTTCGGCTTGAATGGCTTCATGACGTAGTCGTCCGCGCCCGACTCCAGGCCGAGCACGACGTCGACGGTGTCCGTCTTGGCGGTCAGCATGATGATCGGGATGCCCGACTCCGCGCGGATCTGCTTGCACACGTCGAGGCCGGACAACCCGGGCAACATCAGATCGAGCAGCACCAGGTCAGGATGGACCTCGCGGAACACGTCCAGCGCCCGCGATCCGTCACGGACCACCGCAGGCTCGAACCCCTCCCCGCGCAACACGATGGTCAGCATCTCTGCCAGGGCGGGATCGTCGTCGACCACCAGCACGCGCGCTCTCATGCCCACCATGGTGTCATCCCGCACAGGTGGGCTGTGGTTCATCGGGCCGACCGGCGTCCCGCGCCGGTGGTGGGCTGCGCGCTGCCGCGGTGCTGGTGGGGTGCTGCGGGCGATGCTGCAGCAGGGCGGTGGGGTGGCGCGGCCGCGAGGTGGGGTGCACCGTCGGCACCCGATCGTCTCCGGCCGGGCAGGGATCCGGGTCGGGAGCGGCCGGCCACGTGGGACGATGGATCGGTGAGCATGCCGCAGTATCCGCGCCCCGAGCAGTTCGGCGGCGGCCGCCGGGGAGACAACCCCGGCCTGATCCCGCTGCGCCCGTTGGGCGTCGGCGAGATCCTGGCGGCCGCCGTGCTGGTGGTCCGCCGTCACCTGTTGCCGCTCGGCACAGCGGCCGTGTTGGTGTCCGCGGCGTCAACCGCGGTGACGCTGGGCGTGATGGCGTGGTCCGGATCGCTGGCCAGCTACGCCGATAACACCTTCCTAAGCGCCTGGTTTAATGACCTGCTGGCCGGCAAGAACCCCCCCACTCCTTGGGCTATCTTGCTCGCCGGAAGCCTCGGCACGCTGGTGTCCACCATCGGGGCACCGGTGGTGGCGGGCATGGCCAGCGCGTATGCGGGCGCCGAAGCCTTGGGCCGCAACGGATCCGGCGCGGTGACCGAACGGCTTGCCGGCCGCTGGGCGGTCTTGCTCGGCGTCGCCGCCGCGGTCGGCGTGCTGGTCTCCGTCGGTCTCGCGGTGTTCCTGGTGCCCGGCGTGATCGCGTACCTGGTGCTGGTGCTGGCCGCACCCGTCGCCGTGATGGAGCGGTCCGGGGTGCAGTCCTCGATGCGCCGGTCCGCGCAGCTCACCCATGGCCATCGTGGCCGGATCCTCGGTGCGGTTGCCGTAGCCATGATCATCGGATTGCTCCTCGACGTGCTGGCGTCGAGCCTCGCGTCCGCGATCTTCGGCTCCGTCGACGCGGTGACGGCGCTGGTCATCTCCCAGGGAGTGGGCGTGGTGATGGCGGGGGTGACCGGGTCGTTCACCGGCGCTGTCGTCGCGGTCCTGTACATCGACGTCCGGATCAGGTCCGAGGGTCTGGCCGATTCGCTGCGGATGGCCGCGGCCGCCGACCGGCCGCGGGTGGATCCGACCGTGCACCGCGGCATTCCCGAGGTCAATCCCAGCGGGCTCAATCCACCAGAGCGTCCGGGATCGTGACCGCCCCGTCCGCGCCGGGCGCCAGCACCGTCCACGGCGACAGATAGCTGTTCTCGGCCAACAGCCGGTATATCGCCGCGGTCCGCTTCTGCAGGCCGGGGTCGGCCTCGAACGAGTCCAGCGCCCGGTCGCTGGTGTCCGCGGCGCGGTTCCTGGCCCTCTCGGCGGCCAGCGCGGTCGGGGTGGCCAACAGGATCTGATGGTCGGGCACCGGCACGCCGAACCGCTCGACCTCCAGTGCGCGCACCCAGTCCGCGAAGTCGTTCGGCCGTTCGGGGGCGCCCAGCCGGGCCGACCCGTAGGCCGCGTTCGACGTGACATACCTGTCGAGCAGCACCACATCGTGCTCGGCCAGTAGATGCCTGATCAGCCCCGCCGCGTCCCGGCGATCCAGCGCGAACAACACCGCGGCGCCGTGAACGGACTGCGAAAGATCACCTAGCCGGCCGTACAGGGCGTCGCGCACCAGGTCGGCGTGCACGTCCACGCCGTACCTCGGGAAGGCCAGGGTGACCACGGTGCGACCGCTCCCCCGCCACCGCTTCGCCATCGCCTCGGTCAGCGTGCGCTTGCCCGACCCGTCCAAACCCTCCACCACGATCAACCGGCCCACGGGCTGAACCCTACGGGCGGACCCAGGCACGTCCCTGTGGGCCCGAGCCACCCCGACCCGGAAGATCACGAACGCCCGGTCGCGCTCCGTTGCTGGATCGCAACCGTGAGTCGGTGGCCACCCGTCTCCGCCGGTGGCAGGGTGTCCTTCGTGAGCACTTCGGCGAGGGCCCCGGACCCGGCCACCGAGAAGACCTTCCTCGGGCAGCCGCGCCAACTGTCGACCCTGTTCTCGGTCGAGATGTGGGAGCGGTTTTCCTTCTACGGCATGCAGGGCATCCTGCTGATCTATCTGTACTACTCGGTCGCCGACGGCGGCCTGGACATGGATCGGGTGGCCGCGACCAGCATCGTGGGTGCGTACGGCGGCCTGGTGTACCTGTCCACGATCCTGGGCGCGTGGCTCGCGGACCGGCTCATCGGGCCGGAACGGACGCTGTTCTATGCCGCGGTGTTCGTGATGGCCGGGCACATCTCACTGTCCGTGCTGCCCGGCCTGGTGGGCGTCGGCGTCGGCCTGGTGCTCATCGCCGTGGGCAGCGGTGGCGTCAAGGCCAACGCCACGTCGCTGGTCGGCACGCTGTACTCGCGGGACGACATCCGCCGCGACGCGGGCTTCTCCATCTACTACCTGGGCATCAACCTGGGCGCCTTCTTCGGGCCGCTGCTCACGGGAATCGTGCAGTCCAGCTGGGGCTTCCACGCCGGCTTCGCGCTGGCGGCGGTCGGGATGGCCGTCGGCCTGACGATCTACAGCTTCGGCCGGAAGAACCTGCCGGAGTCGGCACATCACGTGCCCAATCCGCTGCCGGCCGAGCGTCGGTTGCCGATGATCATCGGCGCAGTGCTGGCGCTAGTCCTGGTGGCGGTGCTGGCGCTGACCGGTGTGCTCAGCGCCGACCGGCTCGCGACGATCGTCGTCGTCATCACCACCCTGGCCGCGATCGGCTACTTCGTGGTGATCCTGCGCAGCAAGAAGATCACCAAGGTGGAGCGCAGCCGGGTGCTGTCGTTCATCCCGATGTTCATCGCCAGCGCGGTGTTCTGGTCGCTCTACCAGCAGCAGTTCACCGTGGTGACCGAGTACTCGGACCTGCAGCTCAACCGGCAGATCTTCGGTTGGGAGATGCCGGTGAGCTGGGTGCAGTCCATCAACCCGGTCTTCATCATCATCCTGTCCGGGGTGTTCGCGGCCCTGTGGACCAAGCTCGGCACCCGCCAGCCGTCGACGCCGATCAAGTTCGCGCTGGGCACCATCGTGATGGGCGTCGCGTTCCTGCTCTTCCTGCCGATGGCCAGCACCGTGCCGAACAGCGCACCGCTGCTCGGACTGGTCGGGGTGCTCTTCGTGTTCACCATCGCGGAACTGCTGATCTCGCCGGTGAGCCTGTCGCTCGCCACCAAGCTCGCGCCCGAGGTCTTCCAGACGCAGATGGTGGCGCTGCTGTTCCTGTCGATCGCGCTCGGCACCGCCATGGCCGGCGTGCTGGCCGAGTACTACTCCGACGACAACCAGGTCGCGTATTTCGGCATCCTCGGCGCGGTCGCCATCGCGGTCGGGATCCTGCTGTTCCTCATGGCGCCCTTCATCAAGCGCCTGATGAGCGGGGTGCGCTGACCCGCCGCGTTCCTCGACGCGGGACCCGTGCCCCGGCACACTCGGGGGGCGGGCGGCGGCGCCGAGCCGTTCGTGTTGGATGGCCGCATGACTTCAGCCAATTCGCCGTCAGCCAATTCCTCAGCCCCCAATTCCTCATCCTCCAATTCCTCATCCCCCAATTCCTCAAAGCCGGTCGTCGACTTCCCGAACGGCGAACCGCCCACCGAACTCGACATCGTCGACCTGACGGTCGGTGACGGAGCCGAGGCCGTGCCCGGCGGCACCGTGCGGGTGCACTACCTCGGGGTCGAGTTCGACTCCGGCGAGGAATTCGACTCGTCCTGGAACCGCGGGGAGTCCATCGAGTTCCCGCTGCGCGGCCTGATCAAGGGTTGGCAGGACGGCATCCCGGGGATGAAGGTCGGTGGGCGCCGCCAGCTGATCATTCCGCCGGAACTGGCCTACGGCCCGGCCGGCGGCGGGCACCGGTTGTCCGGCAAGACGCTGATCTTCGTCATCGACCTGCTGGACGTGCGCTAAACCGCGCTGAGCCGCCCGCCGCCACCGGGACCGTCAGTACCGGTAGTGATCCGGCTTGTACGGGCCCTCGACGTCAACGCCGATGTACTCGGCCTGATCCTTGGACAGCTTGGTCAGCTCGCCGCCGAGCGCCTGGACGTGGATGCGCGCCACCTTCTCGTCCAGCGCCTTCGGCAGCCGATAGACCTCGTTGTCCCATTCGTCGGGCTTGGTGAACAGCTCGATCTGCGCGATCACCTGGTTGGCGAACGACGCGCTCATCACGAACGACGGGTGACCGGTGGCGTTGCCCAGGTTCAAGAGCCGACCCTCGGACAGCACGATGATGGTGTGCCCGTTGGCAAATCGCCATTCGTCGACCTGCGGCTTGATCTCGATCTTGGACACGCCCTTGACCCTGGCCAGCCCGGCCATGTCGATCTCGTTGTCGAAATGGCCGATGTTGCCCAGGATCGCCTGGTGCTTCATCCGCTGCATGTGTTCGGCGCGGACGATGTCCTTGTTGCCGGTCGTGGTGATGACGATGTCCGCCCGGTGAATCGAGGACTCCACTGTGCTGACTTCAAAGCCGTCCATCAGCGCCTGCAGGGCACAGATCGGGTCGATCTCCGCGATGATCACCCGCGCGCCCTGACCGCGCAGCGACTCCGCCGATCCCTTGCCCACGTCGCCGTACCCGACCACCAGCGCGACCTTGCCGCCGATCAGCATGTCGGTGCCCCGGTTGATCCCGTCGATCAGCGAGTGCCGCACGCCGTACTTGTTGTCGAACTTGCTCTTGGTCACCGAGTCGTTGACATTGATCGCCGGGAACAGCAGCTCGCCGGCCGCGGCCAACTGATACAGCCGGTTGACCCCAGTGGTGGTCTCCTCGGTGACGCCGCGGATCGAGGGTGACGTGCGGGTCCAGTACTGCGGATCGGCGGCGAGCGAGGCCCGCAGCAGATCGAGAACGACCGCGTACTCCTCGGTGTAGTCGGGGTCGTCCTCGCCCAGCGGCGGCACGACGCCGGCCTTCTCATACCGCACACCCCGGTGAATCAGCAGGGTGGCATCCCCGCCGTCGTCCAGGATCATGTTCGGGCCGAGGCCGTCCGGCCAGTGCAGCATCTGGTTGGTCGCCCACCAGTACTCCGGCAGCGACTCACCCTTCCAGGCGAAGACCGGTACACCTGACGGCTCCTCCGGAGTCCCGTAGCGGCCGACGGCGACGGCGGCGGCGGCATGGTCCTGGGTGGAGAAGATGTTGCACGACGCCCATCGGACCTCGGCGCCCAGATCAACCAGGGTCTCGATCAGCACGGCGGTCTGCACGGTCATGTGCAGCGAGCCGGAGATCCGGGCGCCGGCGAGCGGCCGGACCTCGGAGTACTCGCGGCGGAGCGCCATCAGGCCCGGCATCTCGTGCTCGGCCAGCGTGATCTCCTTGCGCCCGAACTCGGCCAGCGCGAGATCGGCCACCTTGCAGTCCAGGTCACCGAAACGGTCGACCTCCAGGTCGACAGTGGTGACGGGCGGAGTCGCCGTGGTGGTCATGGATCTCCCTTGCACTGATGATTCGTCTGATGATTCGACTGATGATTCGACTGATGATTTGACTGTGGTGAGGTCTGCGGACGACTGACGCGCCGGGGCCGCATACCCCCGGGCGGCCGCGCTGCAACGACGGCTCACAGGCTACCCGCCCGCGGCGACGGGGCCGGCGAAATCCCGGGCTGCGCTCACGCCTCCGGCTGCCGCTTCGGCCGCGGTGACTCCCCGATCGAACAGCGGTGCTGGAGGGCCAACGGCTCAATCGTCGTCGATGGGCCCCAGCTTTGTGCGGGTGGTGAACAGCCCGAAGGTCGCACCGAGGACGGCACCGACCAGCATGGGGACCAGTACGCCGCCCACCACGATCCCGAAGGCGACGCCGAGCAGCAGTCCCGAGGACGCCCAGATGGCGACGGCCGGGGCGCGCGGCTCCCGTGACTGCGGATCTTTTCTCACTTCGTCACGGTAACCGGACACGGGCCCAGCCCATCGGCGTTACCGCCGGGCACGGGATTGATCAGCGGGTTGCGCACCCGCAGCGCCGGAAACCTGGAGAAGTCGCGATCACTGGTCCACAGCTCGTCGATGCCGTGGTCAAGGCACAACGCCGCGATGCGGGCATCGTGGATCTTGGGCCCTTTCACTCCGCTCGAGCGGACGACCTCCTTCAGCCGATCGAGATACCCCGTCGACTCGCCGAGGAAGACAAGACCTGCGTCGAGCCACGCGGCGAACTGATCGAAGGCCTCCTCGGTGGTGGACGGCGTGCCGAAGACTCCGGGATGCGTGACGACAGCCATGAATTCATGCAGGCAAGGCCAAGGCACCGCCCACGGCGAGGGATCCTCGATCAACTGCCCGATGATCTGAGCTGCGCGGGCGTGCATCGGGCTGTCCGGTCGGTGGGCACAGATGAGCACATTGGTGTCGAGCGCGATCATGCCGTCACTCGTCCAGCGGAGGCAGGCCGTAGATCTCGGCCGCAAGCACGTCCCAGTTGGCGAACTCCGGCCGCATCCCGCTGCCAGGTCCTACACGTGGAAAGGTGGCGTCTCGCAACGTCCTCACCGGCGGGGCCTCGGCCCGCTCGGCCAGCAGCTTGCGCAACCCCTCCTCGACCAGCGACCGCACGGTCCGGCCGTCCTGCGCAGCTGCGGCCTTGACCTCCGCCATCAGCGCATCGGCGATGTCGATGGTGGTCTTCACCCCTCGACTCTAGCGCCCCAATATGGGTACCCATATCGCACGGTCAACAGCGGACGGAACCGAGCTGATTGGACGGAGGCGAGCGGCGCCGTCGTTAGGGTGTGGGCACGCCTGCTGCGCCACGACGGACGGCGCCCGAAACGGGAGGACCGAGCAGTGAGCGAGACCAACCGCGCACCGGCGCCGACCCGACGCGTGCGCCCGGAGCACGACTACACCTCGGCCGTGTACGGGTCCGTGCTGGCCGCATCGGTGATCGTCAGCGCCGGTGCCTCCAGGAGCCCGGTCGCGCTGGCCATCGTGGTCGTGGTCAGCGGCTTCGTGTTCTGGATCGCGCATGTGTACGCCGCGACCGTGGCGTCGGTACACGGCGGCTGGCGCGTCGCGGCGATCCGCACCGGCATGCGGCACGAATGGCCGGTCGCCGCCGCGGCGATCCCGCCGGCGATCGCTGCCCTGGTCTGCGGGTGGATTCCGGCCGTCAGCGTCACCAACGGCAGCTGGGCGGCGCTGCTCGTCGCGATCGCCGAACAGCAGCTGTGGGGATGGGCCGCCGTCCGCAGGGCCAATCTGAGCGGCCGAATCCTGGCCAGGACCGTGGCGCTCAACTTCTTCATGGGCTTCGTGATCGTGGCCCTGAAGCTGGCCCTGCCCGGCCACTGACCGCCCCGACCGGCTCCCACCACTGCCGTCCCCCGACACGACCCGCACCCTTTTCTGGCGCGGATCAACTTCGCCAACGCGGACAAAGGTGCGGGTTATGGGAACCGTGGTGCAGAAGTCACCCAGTTCATCCGCGCCGGGAAGAACCGCGCCGGGAAGAACCGCGCCGGAAGAACCGCGCCACACGAGCAGAAGATCAGGCGCGGGTCGTCTGCGGTTGGCCGGCGACGCCGTCCAGTTCCCGGGGCTTGCGGGCGGCCGGGGAGACGATCCCCGCGACCGCCACCAGCGTCAGCACCAGCAGCAACGCGTTGAGCAGCCCGACATGCTCACCGATGAACCCGATCAGCGGCGGGCCGACCAGGAACGCCAGGTAACCGATTGTCGCCACGGCGCTGACCCGGGCCGCGGCGTTCCGCGGATCGTCGGCGGCCGCCGACATGCCGACCGGGAAGCCGAGCGCGGACCCCAGACCCCAGAGCACCACGCCGATCCCGGCCAGCCAGGCGGCCG
>JBBQJM010000141.1:0-8805 GCA_038325895.1 Mycobacteriales bacterium | reverse complement strand
CGACGACACCCAGAGCGTCATGTTCATTTCTCCTGTGCGGTCGGGCGAACGGGGTCCCATAGGGAATCCCCTCCTCGAGAATGCGGAAAAATCCGATCCGGGCGACCAGGGCCCTTCGTCCCGGGATGACCGAACGGTAGCGGGTCAAGGCAACGCGCGGTCACCGATTCCGGAAATGTCATCCTCCCGGATGAGGTTCCGGCGGCCTTCACGCGGCCTCCCGGCGCTTGCGGGCCAGGTGAGAGCACCACCGACCGGTTTCGGGACGATGTCCCTTGGCAGAGCGACGATCTCCTGTGACGCTGGGCCGATGACAGCCGGTGCCCGGGAGGCCGCCTACAACAACGCCCATTGGTGCGATGTTGTCTGTCGCGCGCGAGACGTACCGACAAGCGTTGGTGACCGTGCGTGGTCGGCTATGGCACGGTCACCGCACGGCTATCCGGACGCGGTCTCCCTGGATCCTGCTGCGACCGTCGACGATGTGCTGTCGCTGGTCGAGGGCGGACCCGGCGGCACGGTGAAGCGCGCAGGACGTCCGGATCCTGGCGGCGACCGACAACGATGTCCTGCTTGCCGGCGCGGTGTTGAACCGCACCGGGGTGAACCGCGCCGGGCCGGTGCTCGGCGTATCCAACCTGTTCACCACCGGAATCGGACAGGCCGAGCTCGCTCACGAGGTCATCTGGAGCGACGTGGTGGTGATGGCCGCCAGGCTGTTTCCCGGCCCGCCGCTGGTCGGCCACGAGGTGGGGCAGGACCTGCCAGCGGCCATCGCGGTGGGTTTCCGGACCGTCGGCCCACTGCGGGTCTGGATACGTGGCTGACTGGCGGTCCCCTCGCCGGCGTAGCGTGCTCGGGCGTGACCGACCTGCAGAGCGTGCTGCACCAGGCGGCGCAGGCCGCCGCCGACTTCCATGCGACCCTGGCCGATCGTCCGGTGGCGCGGGCGGTGGATTCCGCTGAACTTCGCGCCCGCTTCGGCGCAGCGCTGCCGCCATCGGCGACGCCGCCCGACCAGGTGCTGCGTGAGCTGATCCAGGCGGCCGAACCGGGCTTGGTCGCATCGGCGGGTCCGCGGTTCTTCGGCTTCGTGGTCGGCGGCTCCGTGCCGGCGGCTGCGGCCGCCGACATGCTGGCCGTGGGGTGGGACCAGGTCGCGTTCAACACGGTGACCTCGCCGGCCTCGGCGGCCGCCGAGGCCGTTGCCGGGCGCTGGCTGAAGGATCTCCTCGGTGTGCCGGCGACGGCATCGGTCGGGTTGGCAACCGGCGGGCAAGCGGCCAACACCGTGGGGCTGGCCGTCGCCCGTCACCGGGTGCTGGCCGAGGAAGGGTGGGATGTCGAGCGGGACGGACTGTTCGGCGCGCCTGGAGTCCGGGTGGTGGCCGGCGCCGAGCGGCATGCCACCATCGACCGGTCGCTCCGGTTGCTCGGCTTCGGCAGCGCGATCATCGAACCCGTCGCCGCCGACGCGAACGGCGCCATCGACATTGCGGACCTCTCCCGGGTGCTGGACGACCGACCCGTCGGACCGACGATCGTGTGCCTGCAAGCGGGCAACGTCAACACAGGAGCGTGCGATGCCTTGCGGCCGGCGATCGCACTCGTCAAGGCGCGCGGTGGCTGGGTACACGTGGACGGCGCGTTCGGGCTGTGGGCAGCCGCCAGCCCGACCACCCGGGCGCTGGTGGACGGGCTCGAGCTCGCCGACTCGTGGGCGTGCGACGGACACAAATGGCTGAACGTCCCCTACGACTCGGGGTTCGTGTTCTGTGCCGACCCGCAGGCGCACGTCGCGGCCGTGTCGTACATCGCCGCCTACCTGGAGGGATCGGGAGTCACCGCGGGATCGGCCGACTTCGTGCTCGAATCCTCCCGCCGCGCAAGAGGTTTCGCCGTCTGGGCCGCGCTCCGCCAGTTGGGGCGGAACGGCGTCGCCGAGCTGGTCGACCACTGCTGCCGGCTGGCCCGGCGGTTCGCCGAGGGGCTGGCGGCGGCCGGCGCCGAGATCGTCAATGACGTGGTGCTCAATCAGGTGTTGGTCAGCTTCGGTGACGACGCCCGCAACGACGCCATCGTCGCGGGCGTGCAGCGGGAGGGCACCTGCTGGCTGGGCGGAACCACCTGGCGCGGGCGCCGGCTCATCCGGATCTCGGTCTCCAACTACTCCACGACCGAGCGCGATGTCGATCTGTCGGTCGCGGCCATCCTGCGGGTCGCGGCCATGGTGTGACGGCGGATGGTGTGACGGCGGATCGTGTGACGGCGGATCGTGTGACGGCGAACCCTCGGTGACGACGCCACCACGGCTGAACGCCGAGATCCTCCGGCTGGCCGTGCCCGCATTGGGCGCGCTGCTGGCCGAACCGGCCTTCCTGCTGGTGGATGCGGCGATCGTCGGTCACCTCGGCACCGCCCAGTTGGCTGGCGTCGGTATCGCGTCCGTCATCCTCGGCACGCTGGTCGGATTGTCCGTCTTCCTGGCCTACGGCACCACGGCCCAGGTCGCCCGGTCCTTGGGTGCCGGGGATACCGCGCGGGCGCTCAGCTTCGGCATCGCGGGCCTGTACCTGGCGCTGATCATCGGGACCATCGTGCTGCTGGTCGGCTGGCCGCTGGCTCCTCTACTGGTCGGCTGGTTCGGCGGCGGCCCCGCCGAGACCGGTTTTGGCGTGACGTTTCTGCGTTGGTCACTGCTCGGCATGCCGGCCATGCTGGCGGTGCTGGCCGCCACCGGCGTGCTGCGCGGGCTGCAGGACACTCGTACCCCGCTGCTGGTGGCCGTGGTCGGTGCGATCGTCAACATCGGGCTGAACCTGGTGCTGGTCAACGTGTTCAGGCTGGGTGTGGCCGGATCGGCGATCGGCACGGTGATCTCGCAGACCGGGATGGCGCTGGCGCTGCTGACGGTGGTGGTCCGGGCCGCACAGCGCGACGGCGCACCGCTGACGCCGCACGCGGGGCACATTCGCGGCGCCGGCCGGACCGGTCTGCCGCTCTTCTTCCGAACCCTGACGCTGCGCGCCGCGATCATCATGACCACCGTCGTGGCCACCCGGCAGGGAGTGGTCGCGCTGGCGGCGAACCAGGTCGTCACCTCGATCTGGAACTTCCTGGCGCTGGGCCTGGACGCGCTGGCCATCGCCGCGCAGGCGCTCACCGGAAAGGCGCTGGGCGCGGGTGACGGCCCCGCGGCCCGCGCGTTGACCCGCGCCGTGCTCCGCTGGGGAGTGTGGGCCGGTGTGGGGATCGGCGTCCTCGTGCTGGTGATCCACGCCGTCGCCGGTTCGGCGTTCTCGACCGACCCCGGGGTGAGGACCGCGGTCGGCGCCACGCTGATCGTGTTGGCCGTGTCCCAACCCATCGCCGGGTTCGTCTTCGTGCTCGACGGGGTGCTCATCGGTGCCGGTGACGGGGTGTACCTGGCCTGGGCGGGGGTGATCACCCTGCTGGCGTACCTGCCCGCCGCGATCGCCGTGGCGCTGTGGGCTCCGCACGGCCCGGCGGGTCTGGTCTGGTTGTGGATCGCGTTCTCCGGGGTCTTCATGGGCGCGCGGGCGCTCACCCTCGGTCTCCGCTACCGAAGCGAGAGGTGGCTGGTGACCGGGGGCATCCGATGATTCCGCCGGCCCTTGCCTTGCGGCGCATGGGATGCTCGACTGGACGGGTGGACCGATGGGACGTCCGATCGCGATGACGCAGGGAGTTGTTGGATGACGCGGGTGCTGGTAACAGGTGGCAGTGGCAAGCTGGGCCGGGTGGTGGTCACGGATCTGGCCGAGAACGGTTACCAGGTGGTCAATCTCGATCGGGTGCCGATCCCCGGCTCGTCGATCCCTTTCGTCCGCGTCGATCTCACCGACTACGGGCAGGTCGCCGCGGCGCTGCAAGCCGTCGACGACAAGTACGACAGCGTAGATGCCGTTGTCCACCTGGCGGCCATTCCGGCCCCGGGCCTGACCACGAATGCGGCCACCTTCGACAACAACATCACCAGCACCTACCACGTGTTCGCGGCTGCCAGGGCGGCGCGGATCAAAACGGTGGTGTGGGCCTCCAGCGAGACGGTGCTGGGATTGGCGTTCGGCCCGGAATCACCACCGCCGTACATTCCGGTGGACGAGGAGTACCACCCGCGGCCAAATTCTTCTTATTCGCTGGCGAAGACGCTGGAAGAGGAGATGGCAGCGCAGTTCTGCCGCTGGGATCCGGAATTGTCGATGACCGGATTGCGATTTTCCAACGTCAAGCTGCCCGAGGACTACCAGGTCTTTCCCGGCTTCGACGCCGATCCTGCCGCCCGCCGGTGGAACCTCTGGGGTTATATCGACGCGCGGGACGGCGCGCAGGCGGTCCGCCTGGCGCTGGACGTCTCCCGGCCGGGCAAGGACGTGTTCATCATCGCCGCCGCGGACACGGTGATGAGCCGGTCGAGCACAGCGCTTGCCGCGCAAGCCTTTCCGGATGTGGAGGTGCGAAAGGCCCTGGGTGAGCACGAGACGATGCTCGGCATCGACAAGGCCCGCCGGGTACTGGGGTACCAACCGCAGCACAGCTGGCGCGATCATGCGTCCGATCAGGGGACAGGGCGCCCATGAAGGCGGCCGTGCACACCAGGTACGGCCCACCGTCAGTGGTTCACATCCAGGACGTGGCCATGCCGGTGACGGGGCCCGATCAGGTGCTGATCAAGGTTCACGCGACGACGGTGAACCGAACGGATTGCGCCTACCGCGCAGGTAAACCCGCACCGCTCCGAGTGGTCTACGGGCCCGTCAAGCCGAGAGCGACGATCCTCGGTAATGAATTCGCCGGAGAGGTGGTGGCACTGGGAAGCGGCGTCTCTCGATTCGCGGCCGGCGACAGGGTGTTCGGCTACAACGAAGGCCGATTCGGGGCTCACGCAGAGTACCTGGTGATGCCCCAGGACGGTCCGCTCGCCACCATCCCGGCCGACCTGGGCTACGAGCAGGCCGCACCCGGCATCGAGGGATCGCACTATGCCCTCTCGCTCATCCGGGCCGCCACGATCGGCCCTGGGCATGATGTCCTGGTCAACGGCGCGACGGGCGGGATCGGCTCGGCCGCGGTCCAGTTGATCAAGGCGCTCGGTGCCACGGTGACCGGCGTCTGCGATGCCGAACACCTCGAGGTGGTCCGCGGTCTCGGCGCCGATCACGTGATCGACTACACGACGGCGGACTTCACCAAGGACGGGCGCACCTACGACGTGGTGATCGACGCGGTCGGCAAGAGCTCGTTCGGAGCCTGTAAGCCGGTGCTCAGGACTCATGGGATCTACCTGTCCTCGGAATTGGGACCGTCCTGGCAGAACCCCGTTCTCGCGCTCGTCACTCCGCTGTTGCGTGGCAGGAAGGTCCTGTTCCCCATTCCGCGGCAGAACCAGGAGATCGTCGAGTATGTCAAGGGTCTGATGCAGGCCGGGGCGTTCCGGCCGCTGATCGATCGTCGGTATCCACTGGACGAGATCGTCGATGCCTATACCTATGTCGACAGTGGCCGGAAGATCGGCAATGTGGTGATCGGTGTCGTACGGTGATGCGTCGTCACGACCAGACCCGCCCGGAAGCCGGCCAAGATATGTTCACCTCGGGGTGTTCTCGCACGTGACTTCGACGCCGAACGCCGGGCGCGGACGCCCTTGCAGGGCCGGCCCGGTGCTGTGCAGCCGGGACGCCGAGCCGACGAACAGGCCGGTACCGATCGCCCCGCCGATGGCGATCATCTGCACCTGGCGATATGTGGTTCGCTTCTTGGCGAAGGAAGAGCCCCGGTACAGTCCTTTGTCGTAGCAGTCAGATGAAATCGGAGAACTGTGACAAATCGATTCAGCACGGGATGTCCGCGTTCGGCGACCCAGCCTCGGGCACCGCCACGCACGCCCCTCCGACGAGATTCCTATCCGTCACGATCATTCAGGTTCGATCATTCAGGTTCGATCGTTCAGGCCGATCATTCGGCGTATTCACTGCCATTCCGCGGTTGCTCACGTTATTCCGTGCTGTTTGTGGTTATTCAGCGGCGTTGATGTCGGCAACGGCCTTGTCCGGGCGCAACCCCCGCCAACTCGCGGCACGCAGCCGGCGCTCGCTCGTCCAGTCCGCGAACCGGACCTCTCCGACCAGGGTCGGTTCCACCCACACCACGTCAACGCTGTCCTCCCGCGGCACGCTGTCGACCACTGCCGACGTCCTGCGCTGCAGGGGTTTCAGGGTGGCCATCAACTCATCGAGCACGGCGTCGGTGAAACCGGTGCCGACCTTGCCGGCGTAGCGCAGCCCACCGCCGTCGTCCGGCACGGCCACCAGCAGCGACCCCAGACTCCCCGCTCGCCGACCGGCACCGGGTCGCCAGCCGACGATCACCACCTCCCGCGTCCGGAAGTTCTTCATCTTGAACCAGGTCCGCGACCGCCGGCCGGGCAGGTACTGGGAATCGGCCCGCTTGGCCACGATCCCCTCCCACTTGCGGTCAACGCTCCCCTGCAGCGCGTCGTCGACCGAGCCGGTCAGTTGCTCGGGGACGCGGCAGACCTCGCCGGACAGTGGCAGCGCCTGCAGTATTCGCCGCCGATCGTCATACTTCTTGCGCAGCAACGGCACCCCATCCAGCCACAGCACGTCGAAAAGCCAGAACTGCACTGGCATCTCCCGGCGCATGCGGGCGATGTCCCGCGGCCCTGCCAGGTTCATCCGCTGCTGGAGCCGCGAAAAGCTGGTGACCCCATGGTCATCGAGGACGACAATCTCGCCGTCGAGCACTGCGCTGTGGCCGTCCAGCAGTTCGACGAGTTCGGCGACCTCGGGATAGGACCGGGTGAAATCGTTGCCGGCGCGGCTGTGCAGAGTAAGTCCTCCGGGACCGACGGTGGCCACCGCTCGGATCCCGTCCCATTTCCCCTCGAACCGCCAGCCGTGATCCGGTGAGATGTCCTGCGGGGTGCCGGACGTGGCCAGCATGGGGCGCAGATCGGTCGGTGGCGAGGGCAGATCCTGCCTGTCAGCAGGCCGGTCCTTCTGGCGACGACGTGCATCGTTGGATCTCTCGTCAGCAGTCTCGGAATCGATAGGCGGGGACTGCTGCGACTGCTGACTTTGCTGGGTCTGCGGTGACCGCTGTGCTTGCTGCGTCCTCATTCGATGCATCAGCCATGACGAGTCCTTGGTCCGGATCAGCGCGTACCGGCCGCGGGCGCGCTTGCCCTGGAGAATCACGATCACCTCGTCGTCACGCCATTTCTCGGTGACGTAGGTGCCCGCGTCCCAGATGCTGACCGTGCCGCCGCCGTACTCGCCCTGCGGGATGGTGCCCGCGAAATCCGCGTAGTCCAGCGGGTGGTCCTCCGTGTGCACCGCCAACCGGTTCTGCCCGGAGTCGGTCGGCAACCCCTTGGGCACCGCCCAGGACACCAGCACACCATCCCGCTCGAGCCGGAAGTCGTAGTGCAGTCGGCGCGCGTGATGCTCCTGGATGACGAAGGTGTCGTCGTTTCCCTGCGGCAGCGGACCGCTCTCCGGAACTGGTTCCGGGGTCCGTTCGGCAGACCGCTTGGCGCGGTAGGTGTCCAGCTTGCTGCCGTTCTTCGCCTCACCGTTCGGCGAATCACCTCGGCCGGCGGGCGGCGTCCCCTCCCCGCCACGCCGCTTCCCGGATCCCTTGCTGCCACGGTGCTCGGCGCCATCGCCGTCACCGGTTTCCAAGCCCCGCATGGGATCCGGCGCCTCGGCGAGCAGTGCCAGCACCTCGGTGTACTCCAGCTGGCGCAGTGCCGGATCCGCCAATTCCTCCCAGGTGCGGGGAGCTGCCACCGTCGGATGATCACGACCACGCAATGAATACGGCGCGATCGTGGTTTTCGACCCGTTGTTCTGCGACCAGTCGATGAACACCTTGCCGGGCCGCAGCGACTTGAGCATCCGCGACACCACCAGATCGGGCATGTCCTTCTCGATCGCCTCCGCGATCTGCTTGGCGAACAGCGACGCTTCGTCCGAGGTCATCGACCCGTCGAGTCTGCTGTACAGGTGGATGCCCTTGGAACCGCTGGTGACGGGCACGACCGCCGAACCGGACAGCCGGCGACGCACCGCGCGCGCGACCTCGGCGCACTCCGCCAGCCCGACGCCGGGTCCCGGATCGAGGTCGAACACCAGCCGGTCGGGCCACCCGATGCCGCTGTCCGGTTCGGAGCCGGGTTCGAACCTCCCCTGGTCGAATCTCCATTGGGGCACGTGCAGTTCCAGCGCCGCGATCTGACCGAGCCAGGCCAGGGTGGCCGGCGAATCGACCACCGGGTACGCCTTCGGACCGTCGGAGTGCTCAATGACCTGGCGGCTCACCCACGACGGCGTGCCACGGTCGAGGTTCTTGTGGAAGAAGGGTGTGGTCGAAACGCCGTCCGGCCAACGCTTCCGGGTCACCGGGCGACCCGCGAGGTGCGGGATCATGACGTGCGCTACCTCGGCGAAGTACCCGATGATCTCCGACTTCGTCGTCCCGGTGGCCGGGTACAGCACCTTGCGGAGGTGGGTGAGGTTCAGCCGGTGGCCGTCGAGTTCGACGGTCGCGCTGTCACCGCCCGCCACGAGTGTCACCCCGGTCCCGATCTTGGTGGGTTGCTGATCTGCCTGGTCAATCCGTGCTGGAAAGGTCCATCATGGGCACATGCGATCGATCTGGAAAGGCTCAGTGGCCTTCGGTCTGGTGAACGTGCCGGTGAAGGTCTACTCGGCGACCGAGGAGCGCGACATCCGGTTCCACCAGGTGCACGAGGCCGACGGC
>JBBQJM010000140.1:0-8938 GCA_038325895.1 Mycobacteriales bacterium | reverse complement strand
CGTTGATCTTCGACTGGAATTGCTTGTCGGCGGTCGGGCCCATCCCGGTGACGAACACCAGGAGGTACTTGGACTTCGGAGCCGCGGTCAACGGGATGGTCAGCGGTTTGTCGGTGACGGTCCCCGAGCCCAGCACCGTGGTCTGTGCCAGCGGCACGTTCGCACCGGTCGAGGAGCGGACCTCGATCTTGGTGCCCGGTGTCGCGCTGGTGATCTGCACCGCGGTCGGGGTGGTCTCCTTCTGCAGTTCGAGGTTCAGGCCGACGCCGGTCTTCAGGCTGGGGAACTGCTGTTTGTAGACCCAGGTCAGCCACGCGGAGTCGGCGTTGCCGTCGTAGGCACGGTCGACGTAGGCCTTGTAGTCCGGTTTGCCGTCGCCCTGCGGGTCGTAGACCTGGCCGGCCACGATCGGCACCGGCGCCGCCGCCGGCGCCGCGGCGGAGGTCGGCTGACCAGATGTCGCGGCATCGGGGGCAGGGGCGGGCGCGGCCGGTTGCGCGGAAGGCGGCGTGTTGGAGTCGATCATCTGGACGTCATCGGGTGCGCTGTTCTGCACCGACGCCAGGAACTGTTTGCCCAGCCCGCCGATGGCGATGACGATCAATACCGCGAAGACGGCCAGCACGATCGCGGCCAGCGACAGTTTGACCCGCCGCTCCTTGACCAGCCTGCGGTCGGCGGCGCTGAGTGGACGGTCCTGCGGTGGGGGCGCCGCCTCCACGTGACCGACGGCCTCCGGGCTGCGCAGCAGGGCCGCGATCGCGCCGACGGCGTGAATGCCATCGGGCTCGTCAGGGTGCAGGGCGCGTTCGGTCAGCGCGGACAGCGCCTCCGGGACGGCCGGCCGGACCTCGTCGGCCGGCAGTTCGCGGCCGAGGCTGGTCGGGGCGGGCGGGATCGCCGCCACCGTGCGGCCCGCCATGGCCAGCGGGTCCAGCGGCTCGGGCAATGGCCAGGTGCCGGTCAGCATCAGGTAGAGCAGTGCGCCGACGGCCCGGATGTCCTGGTCGGGGGTCGCCGAGCCGTGCGCGATGACGTGCGAGAACCGCACCTGTCCGTCGAAATTGACCCGGATCAGCGAGGGGTTGATCGCGCCGAGCGCGATGCCGTTGCGGTGTGCCTCGGCCACCGCCTCGGAGATCTTCGCGGTGATGGAGGTCGCCACGTCGGGCTCGAGTGGGCCGGCGGAAAGCAGGTCGGTGAGTGTTGCGCCGTCCACCCACTGGCCGACGACGTAGGACTGCCCGTGGTCGGTGCCGACGTCGAGCGTCTGCGGCAGCCCGATGTGATGCAACCGGCCGGCCCGCAGGGTCCTGGCCACGGTGGCCGAGGCACCCGTGGTGTCGGGCAGGATCGTCACCGCCATGTCGCGGGGCAGCACGGTGTCCTTGGCGCGCCAGAACCAATGCCCGGCCGCGTCGGCGGACACCAGGCTGACCAGCCGGTAGCGGCCGCCGATCGTGGTACCGGGGGTCAGCGGAACGGCTTCGGCGACTGCCGTGGCAGCCGGCGAATCCGTGCTGTCGGAGGCGCCGGAGGACGTCGTCGGCAGGGTCTGGCTGGCGTCGTCGTCGGCGAACAGCGGCGGTGGCTCGTTGGCGGCGGTGAGTTCCTCGGCGCTGAGCACTGTCGTTGCGTCGTCGTCAACTCGGCTGCCGAGGCTCGCGCCGTCGCGGGTTTCCGGATCGGGGATGTCGGTGACTGGCGTGACTGCTGTGACTTCGGCGGCGGAGGCCGTGAGGTCCTCCTCCGCGACTCCCCGGCCGGCCGGGCCACCGCTGTCGCTGGACACGGAACCTTTCACCTGCTCCCTTGGTCTGGCTGGTTCGGTCGGGGCGTCCAACCGGACGGTGCGCTCGGCAGTGTCGGCAGTGTTAACAGTGTTGACCTGGTCAACGACATTGCTGATGCCCGGGCGTGCAGCGTTTGCGGATGCACTGCTCCCTTTGAGGGTGCCATGTCGCGGCGACATCCCGGGCGCTGACGCACCCGCCGGTGGGATCTGACCGGCCGTCTGACCGGCCAGTGGGGAGGCAGCGGTCAAGGGAACCGTCGGGGCAATGGTCAGGGCGGCAATCACCGCGTCGGTGGACGCCGATGCGCCCTGCGAGGTTGCTCCTGGCGGCGGTCCGCGCCGGGTGACCTTCCTGATGATCGCCACGATGCGGCGGCGCAGCGGCACCAGTTCCTCGACCTTGAGCAGTACGGCGACGGCGGCGATCACCACCAGGCCGACGGTCCCGCACAGCAGGATCTCGACGAGCGCGTCGCCGAGGTCCTCCACCTCCAGGTGCAGCAGCCGGTTGCCGACCAGCAGCGCCCCGGCCGCCCCGGCGGCGCCGGCGATCGTCATCTTCAGCAGCGTGATCAGGGTGCGCCGGGTGCCCATCGGCCCGTAACGGGCGCGCAGCCAGATCTCTCCGGCGATGGCTCCGACCAGGTAGGACACCGAGGTCGCAACGGCCAGACCGGGAATGATCAGGGCGTCGTCGAGGGTGGCGCTGGCGATCAACAGCGGAACCCGGACGGCAACCATGATCGCGTTGATGATGGTGGGGGTGCGCGCGTCCTTCATCGCGTAGAACACCCGCATCTGGACCAGGGTGACGGCGAACGGCACCAGCCCGAGCGCCAGCGCGGCGAGCGTGCTGCCCAGCACCACGGTGTCGGCGCGGTCGACGTTGCCGTACAGCGAGGAGACGATGGCCAGCGCTCCGGCCAGCACCATGATCGCGGCGCCGATGGGGGTGAGTGCCACAATTGACAGCCTGCTGGCCAGCCCGGCGTCGTCCTTGACGTCGTCCATGTGTCCGGCCGCGGCGTGCCGGCTCATCCGCGGCATCATCGCCGTGAGAATCGACACCCCGACGATCCCGTACGGCAGCTGGAACAGCATCGAAGCGAACGCGTAGAGACTGATGCCGCCCTCGACGTTCGCCGATGCGACGTTCGTCACCACCACGTACCCGGCCTGCGAGACCAGCACGTAGGCGACCGCCCACAGCATGAGGCCGCCGGCTTCCAGCAGTCTCCGATCGCCGCCCCACCGCCAGCGGAAGCGGAATCCGGTGCGCAGCAGGGCCGGCAGCATGACAAGCGCCTGCACCACGATGCCAAGAGTGGTGCCGATGCCCAGGACCAGGTACTGCTCGCGGGTCAGCGAGGTCAGGCCGCCGTCCTGGTCGGCGGACAGGACGTGCATGGCGACGCCGATGCCGATGACGACGAGGTTGTTCGCGACCGGCGCCCAGGCCGGAACGCCGAACTTCTCCTTCGTGTTCAGGATCGCGCCGAACAACGCGGCTATTCCGTAGAAGAAGATCTGCGGGAGGAGCAGGTAGGCCAGCGCGGTGGCCCGCCCCTGATCGACGGTGCCCTCGTCACCGGACAGGTACAGGTTGGTGAGCAGCGGGGCGGCTACCACCGCCAGTGCGGTGGCGACCAGCAGGCCGACCAGCGCCGCGGTCATCAGCCGCTGGGTGTACAGCGTCCCGCCGTCCGGGTCGCTCCTCGCCCGGGACAGCAACGGGATCGCCACCGACGTCAGCACGCCACCGATCAGCAATTCGAAGACGATGTTCGGCAGTGTGTTGGCCAGGGTGTACGCGTCGTTGACGATGCCGAAGCCGAGAACGCTGACCAGCACCACCTTGGACAGGAACCCGGTGACCCGGCTGACCAGGGTGGCCACCGCCATCACCGCGCCGGCCCTGACCACCCCGCCCGTGCGCGCGGTTTTCATGCCGGCGACGTCATCGACCGGTGACGTGTCGACCGCCGCTGTCCCGGTCGGTGCGGTCGGTCGAATCGGTCGAGTGACTGCGTCGGCGCCGGTGGATCCGGTCGATCCGGACGAGATGATGACGGTCTCGGCGGCCGGATCGCTGCCGCTGCGCGGCGTCATGACCGATCCGGTCCGAGCTGGCCGGCATCCGGCCCCGCCGTGCCGGCCGGCGATCCGGCCACTGAGCCTGCCGTTGAGGATGTGCTGGCGGACCCGGGAATGACCGACCGCAGGGACGGATCGGCGGTCGGTGGTCGGCCGACGGTGAGTGATCCGTCGTCCGTCAGCACCTGGGCGGACTCGTCGTCGGTCCTGGCCCGGGAACCGTTGACCGGGGTCGACGGCTCGGGCGTCCGGGATGCATCCCCGCCGGCGCCGCTCACGTTCCCCGAGACCCGGTCGCGACGGCTGCGCAACCGCTGGGCGATCCGCAGGATGACCATCACCAGCAGCACACCCCCGGCGATGATGATGATGATCACGGTGACGGCGCCGTAGGCACTCGACTCGACGGACAGCTGCACGGGGTCGTTCCAGGCGGCGCCGTCCGGCCCGAGCAGTTGCGCCCCGACCTGGAACTGCCCGGACCTGGTGACTTCGGCGGGGATCTTGACCTGCAGCGACCGACCGGCCGGGATGACCTGCACGCCCGGATCCGTGACGGTCAACCCGACCCGTTCACCGCCGGTGATCTGTACCTGTACCGGGACGTCGTACGGCAGCGAGTTCTGCACGGTCAGGACCAGGGGCGACGTCGATGACGCCAGGGTGTACGAGTTGCCCGCCGAGGAGATCGTCACGCCGTTCCTGATGTCTGCGGTGGTGGCCTCGACCGTGGTGAGGTTCGCCTCGCCGACGTACGGGTCCACCCGGAACGCGCTGGCACCCGAGGCCGTCAGGGACTCGTCGAGCGGGTCGAGCACCGCCGTGGGGTCCACGCTCTGCGGGACGGATCCCAGGGTCGACCGCAGCTCCGCGACGTCCAGGCGGGCCCGCTGCACCCGAGCCAGGTATTCCGGCGAGAGCTCGCGCGACTGGTCGTCCGCCGGGTAGGAGAGCTCGGCGGGCGTCCCTGGCGACGCAGCCAGGGCGGTGAGACTGACCGGGCCGATCACCTGGTTGGTGCCCAGGGTGGAAAGCAGGGTGGTGAGCACTCGTAACCCGGACCGGCCGGGCGACCACCGATGATCGGGCACGTAGATCGACGGGGTGGAGTTGGCCTCGAAGTGCTGCCCCGCCAGCAGGGCGGTGAGGCTGTTGAGCCGGACGGCCCAGCCCGTTGTCGGTGCCTGATCGGCAAGGGCGCCGAGCCCGGCCGGCTCGCCGCCCATCGAAAGCACCGCGGGCGCCGATGCCCCGGTGCCTGATGTCCCGGTGCCTGATGTCCCGGTGCCCGATTCCGTGGTGTCGCCGATTGTGACCGTTGCCGAGCCCTTGGCCAGTTCACCGGCGGCGCCAGGGAACTGCACGGCGTCGCCGGAGAGTACTGAGCTGGCCAGTCCGACGTTCGTCAGCGCGCTCAGCGTCTCGGGTTCCAGCGCGCCACCTGCCGGCAGGGACATGTCGGTGACCAGTCGACCGGCGATCTCCGGGCCGAGGACCCGGCCGGCGATCTCCCGGCCCTGAGCCACCGTTGCGTCCATCTGATCCTTCAGGCCAGCTCGGACAAGGGCCACCACGTCGGGATCACCGGCGGGAAGCAAGAGCGTCGGATGCTGGGCGATGAGGGTGCGCAGCTGCAGCAGGAACGCTGCGGCCGCCGATTGGCCGGAGCCGGCGACCGTGCCGGGAGAGTCGTGCGTTGCGATCTCCGGTGCGGCCGGGTCGGTCGGCGTGGTCTGCCCGTTGGTGGGTGGTGCTGTGGACACTGTGGACACTGTGGGCTCAGCTGTCGGTTCAGCTGTCGGTTCAGCTGTCGGTTCAGTGCGTTCAGTGGGTTCAGTCGTCGATGCAGCAGTCGGCCCGACCGATGGCGTCAGTGGTGCTTGCGGTTGAGAAGGATCGGCCAGTACCCGATAGCCGCTGCTCATCCGGTCGAGTTCGTCCAGGAGTCCCGGGTCGATGGCGACGGTGATGGCGCCGACGGGCGGGGCCGGCGCATCGGGCGCTGTGAGGGCCTCGACGAGGGTGTTCAGCCGGCCGCCCGGTGCAATGGACGCGGCCAGGTCATCGTCGAGGAAGACGCCATCGACGCCCAGGTGCGGGGTATCGGCGATGGGCCAGAGGATGTTGACCGGCACCGGTGGCTGGGTGGTGGTGCCGGGTGTCGAGTTGTCGGCGGTTCCGGTGCCCGGGGCTCCCGTACCCGGTTGTCCGGCGCCGGGGACGGTCGATGCGGAGGACGCTCCGGTGGGCACCCCGAGCACGGTCAGCGCCAGGTGCAGCTCACCGACGCGGGCGGGTAGTGCCCCGCCCTCGAGGGTGATGTCACCGTTGACGTTCATCATCAACGGGTAGACGCCCGGGGCGTCGATGGACAGGCCGTCGGCCGCCGTGATCAACGCGGTGGCGGTGAAGGACTGGGTGGTGTTCGGCTCCAAGCTCGCGCTGAGGCCGGTGAACTCCGGCTGCACGACGTCGACCGGCTCGCTCGGGGTGGACAGCTCCTGCCGGAGATCGGCGGTGCTCTTCAGGGCCGGACCACGCTGGAAGCGATAGACCAGATCGGTCAACGACTCCTGTCCGGTGTTCTTCATCGTCCCGGAAATGGTCAGTGAGACCGGGCCGCCCGCCGTCACCACCACCGGGTCGATCGACGTGACGTCGAAGGCCAACCGATCGGCGTAGTCGTTCTCCGGCGCCAGTGACGGGGCAGCGGATGCCGCAGCGGGCGCCGCCGCGGGCAGCAGAGCGAGCGTGGCGGCCGCGGTCAGCGCCGCCAATCGCGGCAGGCTCCCGTGCCATCGCCGGTCGTGGGGTCTCGCGGGTGCTCCGTCCACGACGGACCGGGTCACGCGGTGTCCGCGAGCATTTCCACGGCCCGCCGGGCCAGTCGACGTTCGCCGGCGTAGGCCAATCGTGTGGCGAGATCGGTCAGCGGCACCCAGGCGACCTCGGTGACCTCCAGGTCGGCGTCGGAGAGCTCGCCGTCGACCGCTTCCATGAGGAAATGGTGGACGCGCTTGTGGATTCGCCGGCCCTGCGCGACGAAGGTGTATTCGACACTGCCCAATCGCGCGGTGATGCGGCCCGAGATGCCCGTCTCCTCCTCCACCTCACGGATCGCGGCTTGTTCGGTGGTCTCGCCGCTCTCGATGTGGCCCTTGGGCAGTGACCACCGCAGCCGGCCGCGACGGTCGAGGCGACCGATCAACGCCACAGAAGCGGTTCCGTCCTCCTTGCGGACGACCAGGCCGCCGGCCGAGGTCTCGTCCGCCGGCCGGCGCCGCCGGGGCGACCCGGTCAGGCGCGCACGCGGGACAGACATAGGCCCGATGGTAGTGGGATGACGGCCGCCGGCCCCCGAGGTGACGGTGCGTCGTTGGTGAGTGCGTCGTTGGTGAGTGGGTCGTTGGTGAGTGGAAGCGCCCCGGCCCGCACCCGCCTCCCCTTTGGCGTGATGTCAGCGACCGCGGCTCAGCGCGCGGCCGATCAGTTGGGCACCGACGACGAGGGCGAAGGCAACGGCGGCACCCGCGGCAACGGTTCCGGCCAGTTCGCGGGGATCGGGCCGGAGCCCCGACGCCAACAGCGTTCGCCACGCCCACAGCGAGTAGGGCGCGATCACCAGCGGAACGGTGACCACGCCCGGGGTGTAGGAGAGTGCAGCAGAAGAGGCCAGGTGGGTGACGCCGTGCGCGGTGAACGCGGCCTGCGCGACCTGCAACAGGCGAATCTCCCCAGCGTGAGCCGCCGCGGGCCGCCTGTTCCCGTGCCGAGGCGAGATCGATCAGTGCGGTGCCGGTGGCAGATAGGACGCCCAGTCCCACCACGCCGATCGCGATCGTCATCTGCCGTGGCGATGGCACGGCCACGTCGATCAGACGCTGGGGAGCCCCGGGGATGCGGCGGCGCAGGGCCGCGGCACCGGTGCGCTGCCAGTGCCCCGCCGTCAGCACCTCCTCCAGATCGTGCGCCAAGAAGGCCAAAGGGAATGTCACCGCGCCCAAGAGCCGCGCTCGCAGCATTTTCTGGTTCGGCGGAATACCGAGCTGCTGTGGCATTCCCCATCTTCGCTCATCGACCTGGCATCCACAGTGTCCGATCGAGAACACCGATGGCGGTCGGCCTTGCCCGACCTTCGTCGTCTGTGCCCGATCAGATCCTCGATCAGGTAGTGGGCATTTTCCCAGCAGAGACGCGAGAACGCTTGCAGCGATTCACGGTTCGCGCCGACATCCAGCGGGGTGCACTCGACGACGTACTCGCCAGGGGATTACTGGGTGCCGTCTGGCGTTGCCTCGGCATCGAGTCATCCTGCTGCGCAACGCACTCGGCGCACCCGTCGTGGTGAATACGCGACCGGACGGGCGCACCGCCCGCCTTTCCATGGCGCATTCCGGTTGCTGGGTGGCGTGCTCGGTATCTGATAGGCCCACCGGCATGGACCTGGAGTTCCGGCGAGGGCTCTCGACGCCGGCCTTGCGCGCAATGTCCTCGGAGAACCGTTCGCAACCTCCTGCGCATCGAGGAACCGCATCGGAACCGGCGGGCGCTGCGGATGTGGACGGCCAAAGGTCCTGACCACCTCATTCGAGGACTCGTTCGCCGCGGCGGCCGGAACTCCAGGTCCGATCTCCGGCCTGATCTCCGGCCTGATCTCCGGCCTGATCCCCTGGGCAGGCGGCTCGCGGTGGCGCGGGCCGGCCGCCTGCCGCGTCTAGACTGGCTCGTCGTGTCCAGCCCGTCCGATCCGCCGCCGCCCGCGCGGCCCGCCTCGCCGTCGGCGAGCCGTTCGGCGACGGGTGGTGGTGGTCGATCGTCGGGACAGGGCGGCCGGTTGAGCCGCCTGCAACGCGCCGCGGTGATCGATCTGCTGCGGATCGCCCCGGTGGCCGACGAACTGGGCCGGAAGTTCGCCCGGGCCGGGCACCAACTGCATCTGGTCGGCGGTTCGGTGCGGGACGCGCTGCTGGGCCGGCTCGGTGACGATCTCGATTTCACCACCGACGCCCGCCCTGCGCAGATCCAGCGGCTGGTGTCCGGGTGGGGCGA
>JBBQJM010000139.1:0-8949 GCA_038325895.1 Mycobacteriales bacterium | reverse complement strand
CACCCACCCGAGCATCCGCCGGGACACCCGCCGCACTGAGGCCGACGGATGAACTGAACGACCGTCACGCCACCGGCGACTCCACCAGGCCGCGGACCTCCGGCGCCTCGAGCCTGGCCTTCTCGGCCGACTCGTCGTCAGGCTCGGTCTGCGACAGCCGCTCGGCGTCGACTCTTGCCTCGTAGGAATCGATCTCGCGCTGGGTCTGCTCCGGCGTCCAGCCCAGAACCGGCGCCATGATCTCCGCGACCCGGCGCATCGACTCGGTGCCGCGGTGCGCATACTCGATGGAGATCCTGGTCCGCCTGGCCAGCACGTCCTCCAGGTGCAGTGCGGCTTCGTGGGTGACCGCGTACAGCGCCTCCACCTGCAGGTAGTCGTCGGCACCCGGGATCGGCTGCAGCAGCGACGGGTCGCCGTCCGGCCCGGTGGTCAACGCCAGCAACTCGTGGATCTCCGAGCCGTAGCGGTCCAGCAGGTGGCGGATCCGGTACGGATGCACGCCGTGCTGGGCGGCCAGCCGGTCAGCCTGGTTGACCAGCGCCTGGTAGCCGATGGCACCGAGCAGCGGCACATCCTGGGTGCACGACGGATTGATCCGGCCCGGCAGATCCTCGGCCGCGGCCTCGACCGCGTCGGCGCCCATCACCCGGTACGTCGTGTACTTGCCGCCGGCGATCGCGATCAGGCCGGGTGCGACCCGCGCGACCGCATGCTCGCGGGACAGCTTGGACGACTGCTCGCTCTCCCCAGCCAGGAGTGGGCGCAGGCCCGCGTACACGCCCTCGATGTCGTCATGGGTCAACGGCACCGCCAGCACCTTGTTGACGTGCTCGAGGATGTAGTCGATGTCGGCCTTCGTGGCCGCCGGGTGCGCGAGGTCGAGATGCCAGTCGGTGTCAGTGGTTCCGATGATCCAGTGCGACTTCCACGGGATCACGAAGAGCACCGATTTCTCGGTCTTGAGGATGATGCCGCTCTCCGAGGTGATCCGGTCCCGCGGAACCACGAGGTGCACGCCCTTGGACGCGCGTACCCGGAACCGGCCGCGACCGCCGGACAGCCGCTGCAATTCGTCGGTCCACACCCCGGTCGAGTTGATCACCACCCGGGCCCGGACCGCGGTCTCCGCACCCGTTTCCACGTCGCGAACCCGGACACCGGCCACCCTATCGGATTCCTTGATGAACCCGACGACCTGGGTGGAGGTTCGCACCACGGCGCCGTACGCCGCGGCAGTCCGGGCGACGCTCAGGGTGTGCCGGGCGTCGTCGACCTGCCCGTCGTAGTACTGGATCCCGCCGACCAGCGCGTCCCGGCGCAGCCCGGGAACCAGCCGCAACGCACCGGCTCTGGTCAGGTGCTTGTGGCCCGGGACGGAGCGCGCCCCGCCCATCGTGTCGTACATGATCAGCCCGGCGCCGACGTACGGCCGCTCGACGGCGTGCTTGGACAGCGGATAGAGGAACGAGACCGGCTTGGCCAGGTGCGGGCAGATTTTGGTGAGCATCAGCTCACGCTCGTGCAGCGCCTCGCGGACCAGTCCGAACTCGAACATCTCCAGGTAGCGCAGGCCGCCGTGGAAGAGCTTCGAGGACCGGGACGAAGTGCCGGACGCGATGTCCCTTGCCTCGATCAGCGCCACCGACAACCCTCTGGTCACCGCGTCCAATGCGGCTCCGGCGCCGACCACACCGCCGCCGATGACCACCACGTCGAAGATCTCATTGCCCAGCCTGTCGAAGCTGGCTTTCCGATCGGCCGGGCCCAGCTGGGCCGCCCCGACGCGTCCGACTCCGGTCATCTGAGCACGTCCTTTCTGCTCCGGCATCACCGGAGTGGGAGCCGGGCAGTCAGACACCGGCAAGCCCACGCTACCTGCGCTCAGCGGCTCCGCAACCGGGTCGTCAGTCACCAGACGCGTCCAGCCGAAGATCAGCTCAGCTGCGATCGGCGGCGAAGTGCATCAGCCGTCGCCCGACCTCGGTGATGGAACCGGACAGCGACGGGTAGACACTGAACGTGTAGGCGAGATCCTGTGCGGTGAGCCGGTTCTGGACGGCGACGGCGATCGGCAGGATGAGTTCGGCAGCCGACGGGGCGACCACCACTCCACCGATCACGATGCCCGTCATCGGCCGCACCATCAGCTTGACGAAGCCCTCGCGCAGATTCAACATCTTGGCCCGCGCGTTGGTGGCCAGCGGCAACATCACCACGATGGCCGGCGTGGGTTCGGCTTCGGCCTCCACCTGCGAGTAGCCGACGGTGGCGATCTCCGGGTGGGTGAAGACCGTCGAGGAGACCGTTTTGAGCCGCAACGGCGGGACCCCCTCGCCCAACGCGTGCCACATCGCGATCCGGCCCTGCATGGCTGCGACCGAGGCCAGCATGAGAACCCCGGTGCAGTCGCCCGCCGCGTAGATGCCGGACACCGAGGTGCGGGACACCTTGTCGACGGTGATGAAACCGCCCTTGTCGGTCTGCACGCCGACCGACTCCAGGCCGATGTCGCCGGTGTTCGGGACCGCGCCGACGGTCATCAGCGCGTGGCTGCCGCGCACCTCCCGGCCGTCCTGCAGGGTGACGAGCACCCCGTCGCCCTCCCGGACCACTGAGGTCGCCCTGGCCCGCCTGGCCAGCACACTGCCGCGGGAGGAGAACACCGTCTCGATGACGGCGGCGGCATCGGCGTCCTGGCTGGGCAGCACCCGGTCCCGGCTGGACACCAGGGTCACCCTGACGCCCATTTCGGTGTAGGCGGAGGCGAACTCGGCGCCGGTGACGCCGGAGCCCACCACCACAAGGTGTTCGGGCAGCTTCGGCAGCGCGTACACCTGACGCCAGGTCAGGATCCGTTCGCCGTCCGGCAATGCGTCCGGCAGGATCCGCGGGCAGGCGCCGGTGGCGATCAGCACGACGTCGGCCATGCGGTCGCTGACGGTGCCGTCCGCGGCATGCACGGCGACAACGTGCGCGGCCAACCCGGGCGCAGAATCGGCCAGAACCGCTGTGCCATCGATGATTTCGACCCCGTCGGCCACCAACCTGGCGCGAATGTCGACCGATTGGGCCAGCGCAAGGCCGTTGACCCTGCCGTGCACCACGGCGACGTCGACGTCGACCTTGTCGGGATCGAGCATTACGCCCAGGCTCGGTGCCTCCCGCACGGCGGTCCGGCCACCGGCGGAGGCGATGAACGTCTTGGACGGCACGCAGTCGGTCAGCACGCAGGCACCGCCGATCCCGTCACGTTCGACCAGCGTCACGGTCGCGCCGTACTGCACGGCGACCAGCGCGGCCTCATAGCCGGCCGGTCCGCCACCCATGATCACGATCCGGGTCATCGATTCACCCTCCCTGTCGGACGCGGGGCAAACGCCCCGTCCTACCGCCGGGCACCACGGTAGCCGGGGCGGGCCACTAGGCTCTGCAACCATGGCGTTGTACGCGGCCTACGGGTCCAACATGGACCCGAGCCATATGCTCCAGCGCTGTCCCTCCTCGCCGGTGGCCGGCACCGGCTGGCTGCCGGGCTGGCGGCTGACCTTCGGCGGCGAGGACCTGAGCTGGGACGGCGCCATGTCTATGGTGGTCGAGGACCCGGACTCCGTTGTCTTCGTGGTGCTGTACGACATGGCGGACTCGGACGAGCGGACCCTCGACTCCTGGGAGGGTGCCGACCTCGGGCTGTACAGCAAGATCCGGCTGCGGGTGCACACCCTGGAGGGCGAGGTGCTGGCCTGGCTGTACGCCCTGCAGGCGTTCGAGGGCGGACTGCCGTCGGCGCGCTACCTCGGTGTCATCGCGGACGCCGCAGAGGCGGCCGACGCACCCGCCGAATACGTCAAAGACCTTCGCGAGCGACCGACCAGGTCGCCCAGTACGGGGTGATCAAGTGGTCAAGAACAAGGCATCCCAGAACAAGACGGTCGCCACCGACGGCGACGTGGCGGCCTTCGTCGCCGCCATCGCGGACCCGACCCGGCGCGCCGAGGCGCAGCTGTTGACCGACCTGATGGCCGAGGTCACCGGCGAGCGGCCCGCCATGTGGGGCACGGCCATCCTCGGGTTCGGGTCCGTGCACTACCGCTACGCCTCGGGCCGGGAGGGTGATTCACCGCGGGTGAGCTTCGCGCCCCGGAAGGCGCAGACCGTGGTGTACGTCCGGGGTGGATTCGACGCTTATGACGACCTGCTGCCCCGGATGGGCAACCACTCGGTCGGCAAGGGTTGCCTGTACCTGAAGCGGGTGCAGGACGCCGACCAGCAGGCGATGCGCGCGTTGGTCGACCGCTCCTATCGCTGGACCGAGGCCTCGTAGCGCAGCGCGGCGGGATCCGGCGGGCCCGATGCCGTGATCTGCGGGAGATCCAACGTGAACGTGGTGCCGGCGCCGACGGTGCTGGCCACCCTGATCTCCCCGCGGTGCGCGACCGCGATCGCTCGGGTGATCGACAACCCCAGTCCCACACCGGGTATCGCATTCGCGCTGGCGGTGGAGGCGCGGAAGAACCGGGAGAACAACCGGTCCACCTCGTCGGCCGGAATGCCCACCCCCGTGTCGCTGATCGAGATCAGCGCGCGCGCATCGGCGGCACCGTCGGAGCCGAGGGTGACCGCCACCCGACCGCCCGAGGGGGTGAACTTGACCGCGTTGGAGACAAGGTTGTCAACGGCCTGAGCGAGCCGCACCGGGTCGCCGATGACGTACACCGGGGCCTCGCACGCTGCCATCCGCAAGGTCACGCCGCGGGCGGCGGCGACCGGGCCGGCGCTGTCGACGGACGCGGCCACTACTGTGTGCAGCTCCACCGACTGCTCCTGCACCTGGAACCGGCCCGATTCCACCTGCGCGGTGAACAGCAGGTCCGACACGAGGCGCAGCAACCGGTTGGCGTTGCGCTCGATGGTGACGACGTACTTGGCCTGCTCGGCGGTCAGTGGGGTCTCCTCGTCGTCCGCCAGCAGCTCCAGGTAGCCCAGGATCGAACTCAACGGGGTGCGCAGTTCGTGCGAGATGAGGTTGACGAACTGATCTTTCATCCGTGCCTGCGCGCGATCGGCGGTCACGTCCGTGCCGACGAACAGGAACCCGTCGACGTCGCCAGCGGCGTCCCGCCTGGCCGTCACCGCGACCTTCATGCTCAGCTCGGTACCGTCGCGGTTGGTGTAGGTCCAGTCCCTCACCTGCGGAACGCCCGACCGCACCTCGGTGAGAAACGTCTCCAACGAACCGGTCAATTCGTCGAACCCGTCGAACCGGGCGATGGACCGGCCGATCGCGTCGTGCGCCGCGACGCCCAGCATCTTTTGCGCGCCGGTGTTGAAGACGTCCACCCGCCCGGTCCGGTCGGTGCCGACGATGGCCTGTTCGGTGACGGCGTCGATCACGCTGACCAGCTCGGTGGTGGACTCGCGCAGCAGCGCCGAGGTCGCGGCGCTGGCGGCGGCGTTGTCCCTGGCCTCCTCGAGTAGTCGCTCCTGCTCGCGCCGCAGCCGTTGCACCGCGCGGACCCGGGATCGCAGCCGCCTGGCCATCTCGTTGACCGATAGGCAGGTCAGACCAAGGATCAGCGGCCCGAAGATGATGCGGCTCCACTGCCCGTCACCGAGCTGGGCGGGGTCGTAGCCGACCGGCAGCAGCAGCGCCACCATGGTGACCGGCCCGCCGATCAGCAGTGGCAGCCGGCCCGGCTCCACGCCGAGCGAGATCACCGGCAGCACCAGCATGAGGGTGAAGATCGATCCCACGCCGCCGGTACCCGCTCGCAGCAGCCCGACAGCCAGGATGTCGACCAGCGGGATCAGCATGGCGGCCCTGGGCGGTACGTCCGGGGCGCGCAGGAAATAGGCGCCGACCGTTGCTGCCGCCATCAGTGCGCCGCCCGCGAGCACCGGTTCCAGGTAGATCGCGGACACGCCGGGAACCAGGAACAGCAACTGGGACAACAGGTATGTCCCCGCCATGCACAGTTGGCGCTCCATCACCGAGTTCGGGTCGGCCGCGAAATGCCGGATGAACGAGCCCACTGAGTCAGTGCGCTCAGTGCGCTCGTTGCGGTGGGCCGCGGCCCGAACGGGTGACGAAGCGGCGTCGGCGGTGGCCATCAGCCGCCGATCTTGGCTGACAGCAGATCCTGGATCTGGATGACCAGCGAACGCAGGCGGAAAGGCTTGACGGTGTACAGGTCTGCCCCGGCGGCGAGACCGGCGTCGATCGCCGTCGGGTGCACCGCGGCGGACAGCAACAACACCTTGGTGCCCGCGGTGACGGGATTGGCCCGTACCGAGCGGCACACCTGCAGACCGTTCATCTTCGGCATTGCGACGTCCAGGATCACCAGATCCGGTTCCATGACCCGGATCGCCTGCCAGGCCGCGGCGCCGTCCGCGACGCTGGCCCCGGTTCTGGCCCCGGCACGCCGGACCGCGACGCCGACCAGGTGCCGGATGTCGGCGTCGTCGTCGGCGATCACCACCACCGGTCCGGAATTCACGGCTTCCCCGGTCGGGGTTTCTCCGTTCACCGTTGTCCCGCTCAGAGTTCCCACCGCCTGATGGTCGAGGACAGCAATTGCTGGATGTGCGCCTTGGTGACCGGTTTCGGTAACGCGCCGTCGGCGTCGGGATAGTCCTCGACGTCCAGCACCGAGCTGATGGCGATCGGGCACCTGGGATAGCGGGCCCGCAGTCGGCTGGTCAGCTCCCAGCCGTTCATACCGGGGAGCCGAAGATCCAGCACCATCAGGTCCAACCCGACGTCGCGGGGCAATGCCAGGGCCTGCTCGGCGTCGGCCAGCCCGATGACGCTGCAGCCCGCCCGGTAGAAGTACGCGGTCAACAGGCCGAGCTGGTCCGGTTCGTCGTCAACGATGAGCACGGTGGGGATGGGCACGGTCGGGCTGGGCACCGCGGGGATCGGCCCAGAAGGGATCGGCACAGCGGGGATCGGCGCCCGATCCTGGCTTTCCGCGGCGCTCATCCGAGCATCTCCGCACTCGGTCGACCGCCGCCCGGCACGCTCCGCCGCTCCGGGCCCTGGCGGGCCTGCCGGGCCAACGCGGTGATGGTCGAGATCAGCGTGGTGCCCCGAATGGGCTTCACCAGGAACTCATCGGCCCGGCAGCGCCGGGCGGTCACCGCATGCTCCGTCGACGTGTGCGCGGTCATGACGGCGATCGACATCGACGGCACGAGTTCCCGGGCGAAGGTCGCCAGTTCGAGTCCGGAGGATCCAGGCAGTTCGATATCGGTCAGCAGGACGTCGAACTCGAGGTGGCGGAGGTTATCCGTGGCCGCCTGGTGATCGGCCGCCACGGCGACCTGCATGCCGGCCTTTTTCACCAGGATCAGCCGCAGATACTCGGCGACGTCCGGGTCGTCCTCGACCACCAGGACGTGGAAATTGTCGGTCATCGCGCACCCCCATGCAGCCCGGTCGGGAGCCGCTGCTCGGGAGCTCTGGTCAGCGGACCGCACCTCGGCCGATTATATCGGCACGACCAGCCAATGTTCGCGTTTCGTGGACCACTTGTAGCGCATTGGAGTCGCTTGGCCTGATCGGGTGAGACCTTTGGCGCTTTACGACAGCAAACCGGCGCGGACCTATGCCGTGACAACTGCGACCAAGGACGGTGCCTGCTGCTCGACGGTCGGCCTTCAATGATCACAGGGGAACGGTTGAAACTCAGCCCGCTCGGTCAGCCCAGTCTGGAGCCAGCGATGAAACACAACGCCGTCATGGGCCACCGAATGGTCACGGAGATGGTTCTGCTCGGCGGCGATGTGGCTGAGCCCGTCCGCGCGGAGTTGCGCTATCACCGCAAGGACCCGCTGGCGGTCGAGATGCGGTTGTCGATCGGCACGAGTCCAGCCGTGAGCTGGGTGTTCGGCAGGGACCTGCTCATCGAGGGGTTGCGCAGGCCCAGCGGCGTCGGAGACGTGCGCTTCTACCCGGTGCACGAGAGCGTGTTCGTCGAATTGCGCTCGTGCACCGGGAAGGCCGTGCTCTTGAGCTATCTGCCGGACATGGCCGACTTCGTTGCGCACATCGTGGCCGCGGTGCCGGTCGGCACTGAGGTCGGCCGCGAGGACGTGGAACGAGAACTGCTCGAACTCGGTCAGCCCTGATCAGCGAAGGACGACCCGCACTCGAAAAGGGATGCTGTCATGTGCTTGACGCTGGCCAACGCCACTGCAGTTCTGGACCATTCGCAATGCCGACCGAACGCGGTCGCCTACACCCGAACACTGCACCACATCGGCTATCTCAGCCCGGGCGACCTCTGGTGGCCGGTCGAGGAAGACCGGCCGCGAACGGTGTCGGCAGTCCACCGGCGCGGTGCGGAAATCACCGTCGCTGACCAGCAAGGCGTTGTCTTCGCCTACCCGAACGCCTCGGTGATCGCGACAGCGGTCCGCGATCCCTTACCCATCCTGGATCGCGGCCGTGGCGGTGGCGTGCGCCGGTAGCGTCGCGCCGCGATCGGGCTCTTTCGCACCTCGATGTCGCGAGAATGCTGGCATCGACCGATCGGCCGCGTTGACGATCGAGACGTGGTGGTCTGCATGAACCCCGATCGTCGCCCCATTGGCGGCGGCAGTTGTGCCTCAACCCTGGAGGCGGGTGAGGAAAAGCTGGCCCCAGGACCGTGGCGCATCGTCGAGACTCGTTCCGATGCCGGCCCTTTGGTCGTACCAGCAGCCGGCGCGACGGTCGGCGGCGGGATCACCTTGCGTCCGCAATGCTGGCCGCGGGAAGGGCCGAGTTGCTATTTCGCGAAAAGTGCACGGCACAATAGGATTTGGGTGCGGCTCTACTGGAGGGACGTCGCGGGGCTGCCGTCCAGGGCGTGGTGGATGGCAATGGGTGCCGGGGTCGACGCGTTGTGTATTCAGGATCGGTTGTGGGTTAAGGCTTGTCGGTCCAACCTTCGGCCGTTTCCA
>JBBQJM010000138.1:0-8979 GCA_038325895.1 Mycobacteriales bacterium | reverse complement strand
CCGAGGCGTCCGAGGTGGTGCCGAACGGCTTCTCCCCGGGCGTGTCCACCGAGGTGTAGCTGCCCGCGGCAGTGCCGGCGGCAGGCGCGCTGTCGTTACCGCCGGTCGAACTGGTCGGCACCCCACCAGAAGCCGCCGGGGCCGCGGGTTCGCCGCGGCTCGGCGGTTCGGACTGGTTGCCCGGCTTGGCGTCCTCGGTCATGACGTGCTCGCGTCGAGACGGTCACGCTCGAGTTTGTCCCGCTGCAGCTGGTCCCGCTGGAGTTGATCCCGCTGGAGTTGATCAATGTTCACCTGCGGGGTCCCGATCGGGGCGGGCAACTTGCCGAACCGCACCGACGAGGCGACCAGGTCGGTGCGCTGGCCCTGCAATTCGGCGGCCCGTTTCGGCCCGAGCGGCTCGTCCATGATCTTGGCGTGCAGCTTGAGAATCGCGTCGATCAGCATCTCCGGACGCGGTGGGCAGCCAGGCAGGTACATGTCGACCGGGACGATGTGATCGACGCCCTGCACGATCGCGTAGTTGTTGAACATGCCGCCGGACGAGGCGCAGACGCCCATCGACAGCACCCACTTCGGTTCCGCCATCTGGTCGTAGATCTGCCGTAGCACCGGCGCCATCTTCTGGCTCACCCGGCCGGCGACGATCATCAGGTCGGCCTGCCGCGGCGAGGCCCGGAAGACCTCCATGCCGAACCGGCCGAGGTCGTAGCGTGGCGCGCCGGTCGTCATCATCTCGATCGCGCAGCAGGCCAGCCCGAAGGTGGCCGGGAACAGTGACGCCTTCCGGGTCCAGTTGACCAGCTTCTCGACGCTGGTCAGCAGGATGCCATTGGGGAGTTTCTCCTCCAAACCCATTGCCCAGTACTCCCTTCTCGTTTCCGAATCACCAGCGCCGAACGGGTCAGCATCGTTGTGATCAGCATCGTTGTGATCAGCTCAGTTCACTCAGCTCAGCTCACTCAGCTCGGCCCTAATCCCAATCCAACCCGCCACGGCGCCAGGCGTAGGCGTAGACGATCGCCACGGTGACGATGAACAGGATGATCTCGACCAGTCCGACCACCCCGAGCGGGATCGCCGACTGCGCCCACGGGTAGAGGAACACGATTTCGATGTCGAACACGATGAACAGCATGGCGGTCAGATAGAACTTGATCGGGAACCGTCCGGCGGTCCCCGCCGGTAGCGGTGTCGGCTCGATGCCGCACTCGTAGGCGTCCAGCTTGGCCCGGTTGTAGCGCCGCGGCCCCAACCCGTCGCTGACCACGGTGGCCATGGTGATCGCGAAGCCCGCGACGACGATCAACAGGATCACGATCGGTAGGTAGATGCTCACCATGGCGTTATCCTCCCCTGCGGTCCTCGACCGGTCGTCAACGGGCGGCTACACACTGGGTGCCAGCCGATTCAGCGACCGCACCACGCGGTCCGCCCAGTCTCCGTCCCGGCTGTCGTACAGCCCGGCCAGCATCTTCAGCACCAGGTACATCAGGTCCTTGCGGGGCAGGCCCAGCCGGGTCGCGGTCTTCATCACCGACGGCTTGCCGATCAGCGTGGAGAAGATCCCGCCCAGCCGGTAGTAGGAGCCCAGGTGCTCCTTCATCGCGGTCGAGTACCCCTCGAGGGCGGCCTCACGGCTGGCACCTTCGGGCCGGCCGAGCGCCTGCAGCACGGACTCGGCGGCCATCGCGGCCGACTCCATCGCGTACGCGATGCCCTCGCCGTTGAACGGGTTGACAGCGCCGCCGGCATCGCCGACCAGCAGCAGGCCGTCGGCGTAGTGCGGGGTCCGGTTGAAGCCCATCGGCAGGCCGGCGCCGCCGATCGGGCCGATCGCGTTCTCCTCTCGCAGTCCCCACTGCTCTGGCGTGCCGTCCAGCCAGGTGCGCAGCAGCGCCCGGTAGTCGGTCTTGCCGAAGGCTTTCGACGAATTGAGCATGCCGAGGCCGACGTTGACGGTGCCGTCACCCAGGCCGAAGATCCAGCCGTACCCGGGCAACAACTTCGGCTTGGTCACATCGGTGCGGTCCCACAGTTCGAGGTGGGATTCCAGGTAGTCGTCATTGGCGCGGGACGGGCTGCGGTAGTACCGGCGCACCGCCACGCCCAGCGGGCGGTCGTCGCGCTTGTTGATGCCCATGCCGAGCGCGACCCTGGCGGACACGCCGTCGCAGGCCAGCACCAGCGGGGCGGTGAACTCCGCCGGCCCGTCCTGGGTCTTGGCGATGACGCCGGTGATCCGCCCGGTCCGATCGTCCCGGACCGGCGACGTCACCGAGGTTGCGACGCGCATCCGCGCACCGGACTTGACCGCGAGGGTGGCCAGGATGTCGTCGAAATCGCGGCGCGGGCGGACCAGACCGAAGTCGGGGAAGTCCTGCAACACCGGCCAGGGGAGCTCCAGGCTGCGCCCGCCGCCGATGACCCGCAGACCCTTGTTCCTGAGCCAGTCGGGTCCGGACACGTCGACACCGAGCGCCAGCACCTGCTTGACGCCGCGGGGGGTCAGTCCGTCGCCGCAGACCTTGTCCCGAGGAAAGGTCGACTTCTCCAGCAGCAGCACATCGACCCCCGACCGGGCCAGGTAGGTCGCTGCGGTGGCACCCGCCGGACCAGCGCCGACGACGATGACGTCGGCGTTGTTGTCGGGGTTTCGCACCGCGTTCGACTGGGTCATCGGTCCTCCGCACCGGTCGTCTCAAACAAAAGGGGCGATGCGGCGGCAGGCCCCAGCGCCCTGCGATCGAGTTTGTGAATTCGTTCACGAGGTGACGCGTCATCAGTGTATGACTCGCTCCGGGCGCGACCAACCATGACCGCTGCGGCGCGATGTGACAACGATTTCGTCACATCGCCAACGTTGGCTTCGCGCCCGTCGGGCGGGCATCCGACGCACCGTCGCGGACTCCCGGTGATCACGTTCTCCGGCCATCTGTGGTCGTCACACGACACGAAGCGGCCAGCGACGTTGATCATCCGGACAGACCGGACAGACCGGACAGACCGGACAGACGGGACAGCCGAGCGAGGCCGCCGCGGCCCTGGCTCGCGTCGGCTCTGCCACATCAACTCCCGCCGAGCACCGCGCGGTGCAGCGCCACGACCCCGAAGGTCATGTTCCGCCAACGGACGTCGGTCCAGCCGGCTCGGGTGATCAGCCTCGCCAGCGAGGGCTGATCCGGCCACGCGTCGATGGTTTCCTGCAGGTAGGTGTAGGCCTCGGGGTTGGACGAGACCCGGCCGGCGAGCATGGGGAGCACGTTGTGCAGGTACCACCGGTAGCCCCAGCGGATCGGGGCGGGACGCGGCCGGGAGAACTCGCAGACCACCAGTCGGCCGCCGGGGCGCGTCACCCGAGCGAACTCGACCAGCGCCGCGGTCGGATCCTCCACGTTGCGCAAGCCGAACGAGATCGTCACGGCATCGAAACTGTCGTCGGCGAACGGCAGGTGCAGGGCGTCGCCCGCCACCCGCGGCAGGGCGGGGTCTTTGGTCGCCGACAGCATGCCGAGCGAGAAATCCGTTGCCACACACCAGGCGCCGTTGGCCGCCAGCGCCTTGGTCGATACCCCGGTCCCGGCCGCGACGTCGAGCACCTTCTGGCCGGGCAACAATTCCAGCGCGCGCACCGTGTGCCGTCGCCAACGCCGGTCCTGCGCGCCGGACAGGATCGTGTTCGTCCGGTCGTAGCGCTCGGCCACGGCATCGAACATCTCGGCGACCTGCTGTGGCTGCTTCTCCAGCCCGGCCCTGCTCATGGACGTGCAGCCTACCGACGCAATCCCCGAAGTCGGGCCATCTGCCAACGCGCGTGGTGTGAGTCATCCGACGTGCGGCTAGCGATCGCGCCGGAAAGGCAGCATCGGGAGCCGCGAGCGGCGCCGGCACCACCAGATCAACGGAGCGGTGACCAGGTAGGTGGCTGCCAGGGTGAGCACGATCATGACGGTGCCGACGGACGCGGTGCGCCCCGCGACCCTGGCGATCTGCGGGTCCTGGGTGGAGTACTCGACGACGAATTGCTGCCCCAACGCCAGCAGGCCCGGGTACAGCACGCCACCTTCGGGACGGACGGTCGCTCCGGTCGCGTCGACGAATTCGATGCCGGTACGTAGCGGGGACACGGACAGCACCGTCGCCGTGGCGGTGCCGAGATGATCGTCGATGGCTGCGTCGTTGGACCGCATCCCGATGGCCAGGGCGATCATCATCACCGTGATCGCGACTGCCAGCAGCGCGATCCCCCGCGCCGCGTCTCGCCAGATGCGTTGCCGCCGAGGGGGTTTGCTGCCGGTCTTGGCTGGGCCATCGGACTCGTCCGGCTCGCCGTCAGCTGTCACCGCGCCCGTACTCGCGGAAGGGCGGCCGGGTGCTTCCCGGGCACTGGCGGTAACCGCCCGGCCCGCATCGGTGTCGGCGGCCCCTTGGCCGGCCTCGGCATTGGCGGCCATCGATCGAGTGTAGGGCGGACCGAACCGATCGGGCCCCTGCCGCCGAGACCGGACGGGCCGGCGCCGGGACGGACTCCCATGGGTTCGAGCTCACCGTGCAGGCCGACGTCGATGCCCTCGGGCGAGGTCGTGGTTTGCAGGCCCTTGATCATGGTGCGGGCGTACGAGTTGCTGACCGAGTCTGCCCTCATCGCTCCAGCCCCGGCGAGCCCACCTCCACCGTGCTCGTGAGACCTTCGTCGCACAGCCACCGGCCCGCGGACGGCTAGGCTTGGCGCTCGTGACTGCCGTGCCGACCACCCGTCTGTTGACGACGGCTGTCACCCGAATGCACACCGGGTCCGTCGACCTCATCGGCTCGCTGGCCCGGCCAACCGGGGCGCTGTGTTTCGTTCGCGGCGGCGACGGCTTCGCCGGTTGGGGGGTGCACCGGCGGTTCACCGCCACCGGGCCGGACGCGGCCGCGCGCATCCAGGACTGGCTCGCCGACGTGGCCGCCGAGATGCAGGTCGATGACCCGGTCGGGGTTCCGGGAACCGGGCCCATCGCCTTCGTCTCCCTCGGTTTCGATGACTCGGACGTCGCCGTTGCCGTCGTTCCCGAGGTGGTCCTGGCGCGTCGGGACGGGATCGGCTTCAGCACGGTGATCGGCCCTGCAGGGATCGAGACCGCCAGGCTGAACGGCAGCTCACTGCCACGGCCGATGGCGGTTCGGTCGCCAGGCCCGGTCAGTTACGCCGACGCCGGGCTATCGGTGGCCGGGTTCACCTCGGCAGTGACCAACGCGACCGCCCGCATCCGCGCCGGGCTGCTCGAGAAGGTAGTGCTGGCACATGATCTCGAGGCCACCATGACCAGGCCGATCGATGAGCGCTTCCTTCTTGCGCACCTGGCGGCCGGCTACCCGGGCTGCTGGACGTTCGCGGTGGAGGGTCTGGTGGGCGCCAGCCCGGAACTGCTGATCCGCCGGATCGGCGCCACCATCTCCTCTCGGGTATTGGCCGGCACGGCCTGGCGGGAGCACTCCGACGATGCGGTCGCAGCCGGGCTGATGGGCAGCGCCAAGGACATCGAGGAGCACGAGTACGCGGTGCGATCGGTCGCCGAGGTGCTCGCCGGGGTGTGCGTGGAATTGAATGTTCCGACGGCTCCGATCCCCTTGGAACTGGCCAATCTGACGCACCTGTCCACCGACATCACCGGCCGGCTCGACGAGCGCGCGCCATCGGCGCTGGATCTGGCCGCCCGCCTGCATCCCACCGCCGCGGTCGGCGGCAGTCCGACGGCGGTGGCACGCCAGGTGATCCGGGACATCGAGCCGATGAAACGCGGCCGTTACGCCGCGCCCGTCGGTTGGCTGGACAGCAACGGTGACGGCGAGTTCGCGATCGCCCTCCGGTGTGCGCAGGTCAACGGGCGCAGCGTGCGGCTGATGGCAGGCTGCGGGATCGTGGCCGACTCCGATCCGGAGACCGAGGCGCGCGAAGCGAAGATCAAGATGATCCCGATCCGGGACGCGCTCGAGGCGCGTGGCTGAGCAGACCCGAAGCGGTGCACACAAGTTCGCCGCCGTTGCTCGCGCTCACCGCAGCCCGGACGGCGAGCTGATGCCAGACTTCGTTGTAGGCGCCATCGAGAGCATCGTGGCTCACGAGGGGTTCCGGCTCAACCCGGCGAACCCAATCGGTGTGACACCCGTCTGAGCGGTGTTCACTTGGTGATGCCCACCACGCGACCCCGGCATGTCATCACCGAAACTGACGACGTCGCGCGTGCGCTCGACGACGCGGCCCGGCGAGGGCCGGCCGAGCGCGGCAACCGCCGACAACTGTTGCTCCGCTTGATGGAATAGGGTCACCGGGCGATCGGTGATCGAGACGCGAGCGGCGCGGACGCCCGGCGTGCCGCGGTGGCACGCACCAGCGGTGCGTTGACCGGCTCCTACGGTGACGACTACCTGAAGGACCTGCGAGCGGACTGGCCGGAGTGATCGTCCTCGACGCATCGATGCTGATCGCGCATCTGGACGCCTAGAACTCCCACCACGAACGTGCCCATCGATTGCTCGCGGCGTCGGGGAGCGAAGCACTGAGCGCGAGCGTTGTCACCCTCGCCGAGGTCCTTGTGGGCCCAGCACGGAGGGGCGTGGTCGAACGTGCGTTGACGGCGCTGGAACAACTCGCCATGGCTGCGGTACCGATTGCGCGCGAGACGGCGGTGCGGATGGCCCTCGTTCGTGCCGAGACGGGACTGAGACTGCCGGCTTGTGGTGGTCCTGCTGGCCGCTGAGGAGTCGGGGGCAGCCGTCGCCACCTTCGATGACCGCTTGGCCGGAGCTGCATCGGGCCGTGGCCTGCGGCTATTCACGGCCTGAAAAAGGTTGTAGGACAACAGCTGTCAGCTGACCGCGGCCCGCACGGCGTCGGTCAACCGCCGCAGGGTCGGCGCCAGTTCCGTCCGCGAGGTGGGCACCTCCACCACCCGGATCCCGGCCGGTTCGGCGATAGCGTCGGCCAGCTCGCCCGCGGTCGAGACCAGCACGTGTTCGACCCCGCACGCCTCGGCCACGCCGGCCAGCTGGACGCCGTGGGACGTGCCGAACACCCGCTCGAACGCCCGCGCGTAGGCCGGCTCGCCGGGCTCCAGGGTGGAGAAGATCGCACCCCCGTCATTGCTGCTGACCACGATCGCGAGGTCCGGCCGGGGCTCGTGCGGGCCGATGACCAGCCCGGTCATGTCATGCAGGAACGTCAGATCGCCCATCATCGCCACGGTGGGGGCCGCGTCCGCGTCGGAGTGGTCCTCGGCCGCCAACGCGACCCCGACCGCGGTCGACACGGTGCCATCGATCCCGGCCACCCCGCGATTGGCCACCACCCGCAAGTCGTCCCTGGCGAAAGAGGTCAGCCCGACATCGCGGGGTCCCTGCGACGAACCAAGCACCAGAGTGGCCGGTTCGGGCAGTGCGGCGACCAATTCGCGGGCCAATCGGGGCGAGAAGGCGATGTCGAGGTCGTCGACCACCGACCGCACCGCGGCCGCCGCGGCGTGGTTCGCCCGGTACCAGTCCTGCGCCCAGGCGGCGTCGGGGAGCGCACTGACGTCGAGGCGCCCAGGCGCAACCACCCGTGCCGTCCCCGCGGGGTCGGCGAAGCCCTGCGGCTGCGCGACCACGTCCACGGTGACCCTGGAGTCGGCCAGCAGCCTGCCGACCTGCCGGTACAGCGTCGGTCGACCCAGCACGATCACCCGATCCGGGCGCTTGGCGTCCAGGAAGTCCGGCGCGGCAAGCAGGTGCATGCCTGCGGAGAGCACCGATGAGCCGGCCGCGCCGCCGGCCTCGGACAGCACGACGTGGCCGGCGGCGGCGACCGGGGCCGCCCACGGATGGGTCAGGTCGGCGAGGAACAGCACCCGCTCCCCCGCGTCCGGCGGCGGTACGGAGGGGCCGTCCACGAAACCGGCCATCCTGGTCCAGGGACCGTCCCTGCCGATCAACTGCTCCGGCCAGCCGTCGAGGCCGTCACCCGGATCGGGCAGCAGCGGCTCGGCCAGCGGCAGGTTCAGCTGTACCGGGCCCCGCCGTCCATCGGCACCCAATGCGGCACCGACGGCCCGGCACACCATCGCCCGCCAGGGCGCGTTCTGGCCCGGAACCCTTTGCGGCACAGCGAATTCATGGAAGAAGCGGAGTGCAGGACCGAACAGCGTCTGTTGGTCGATCGCCTGGTTGGCGCCGACGTCACGAAGCCATGGCGGTCGGTCCGCCGACAACACCACCAACCCCACACCGCCGTGATGGGCCTCCATGACCGCCGGGTGCAGGTTGGCCACCGCCGTCCCCGACGTCGTCACCACCGCGGCCGGCGCACCCGATCCCCGGGCCAGGCCGACCGCGAGGAACCCCGCGGTGCGCTCGTCTATCCGCACGTGCAGCCGGAGCCGACCGGTCGCGTCGGCGTCGTGCAGCGCCATCGACAGCGGGGCGTTGCGGGAACCGGGGGCGAGCACCACTTCGGTCACCCCGCAGGCGATCAACTCGTCGACGAGCACGCGGGCCAGCGCCGTCGACGGGTTCACGCCCGCCATTGTTCAGTGCCGAGTGGGTTGCGCGCGCACTGCCGTGCGTCGGTCAGTCCGGCAGCCCAGCGATCGGTGCCGGTCAGCGAGCCGCCGAGCCGGGTCGCGCTGCCCAGGAGCGCGGCGGGCGTCGCCGGCCATCCGCGGCGCGTCTGCGGGGCGCCGACCCGGTTCCGGAGATCAGCGCGGGGCCGTGGTCCACATCGGCGGCGGCCGGGATCAGCGCCGTGTCGTGCACGATGCGAACCGCGGCGCCCGGGAACCTGGGCCTGCGCCAGCCGGTGCAGGCGCCGCTCCTGCTCGGGGTGTCCACCCCGGCCGCCCCCGCGCAGATTGCGGTGATCCCCTCGGACACCCTCGGACAGGACCCGGACGTGCCGAGAAATCATCGCGCGGCTCTAGACATGTGTTCGTTTTCACTGCTATGATGAGGTATGTTCCAGCC
>JBBQJM010000137.1:0-9011 GCA_038325895.1 Mycobacteriales bacterium | reverse complement strand
TTGCCCGCAGCGCCGCCATGATCCGGCCGCGCACCTGACGGTCGGTGCCGTGCCAGGCCTGCACCGCGCGCCGTGGCTCCCCCGGCTGGGATCCGCCCAGCCGCCAGCGGCAGCGATCGGCCAGCGGGCACGCTGTGCAGTCCGGGGATCGCGCCGAGCAGACCAGTGCACCCAGCTCCATCACCGCGGCCGAGAACCGTGCTGCGGTGGCCGGTTCCGCTGGCAACATGGTGGCCATCTCGGCGCGGTCGGCCGCGGTGGCCGGCTGCCTCGGTTCGTCCAACCCTCGGACCACCCGGGACAGCACCCGCCGAACGTTGGTGTCCACCACCGGGGTCCGGCGGCGGAAGGCGAACGCGGCGACAGCGCGGGCCGTGTACTCACCGATTCCGGGTAGCAGCACGAGGTTGTCCACGGTGTCCGGAACGCGGCCGTCGTACTCGGCGGCGATGACGGTGGCGGCCGCGTGCAGCCGCAGGGCGCGGCGCGGGTATCCGAGCCGGCCCCACATCCGGATCGCGTCGGCAGGGGAGTCGGCGGCCAGCGCGGCAGGATCCGGCCAGCGCGCCATCCATTCCCGGTAGGCCGGCAGTACCCGGTTGACCGGCGTCTGCTGCAGCATGATCTCGCTGACCAACACCGCCCACGGCGTCGCAGCTGGTCCGCGCCATGGCAGGTCGCGGCCGCGTCCGGTGAAGAAATTCAGCAGCAGGTCGGCATCCAGTGCCGACGACCCGACCGATGTCGGCGCGGGATGTGAGTCGACCTCCGGCGTGCGTTCGGGACGGGAACGGCCTCGATCTGCTTGCGCCGCAAGCTCAGTGACCGGCACCGGCGCCGCCCGAGTCAACGCCACCCGAGTCAACGCCACCCGAGTCAGCGGCGATCGCGTCCGCGACAACGATCCGCGCCGACCAGGCGGGCGGCGGCGTCACAGCCGGATCGAGCTGACCGGTGGGATTGTCGCCGTCCACGAACACCTCTTCCAGCAGCCCGGTGTTCACGTCGAAGATGAACCCGCGGACCGCGTCGTGGTGCAGCAGGAACGGTGAATCCCTGACCCGGCGCAGTGATTCGCGGACCGAATCGTGCGGATCCTTGAACGCCTGGACCGACCATGTCGGGCGGTACCCGGCAAAGGTCGCCAGATGGGCCCGGAACTTGTCCTCCTCCAGACGCGCCAGGCCGCAATCGGTGTGGTGGATGATCATGATCTCCCTGGTACCCAGCGCGTGCTGGGAGATCGACAGAGATCTGACGATGTCGTCGGTGACCACGCCGCCCGCGTTGCGCAGCAGGTGCACTTCACCCAGGTTCAGCCGGAACGCGGCGTGGCCGTCGATCCGGGCGTCCATGCACATCACCAGCGCGATCTGCAGGGTGGGCAAGGGGCCCATTCCGACCGGGTGGTATTCGGCTGCCGCCAGGTTCCGCGCGAGTAGATCGTCGATGGCCGTCACACTATGCTCCTCGGCGTTGCTCCCAAGAATGGCGAAACCCGAGACTACCGTCGCTGACGTGATGCATCCTGTTGGCCCGCTGACGCCGAAGGTCTACTGGGTTCGCAGAGTCGCTGCAGTCGTGCTTGCCGTCGCTGTCCTGATCGGCATGGTGTGGTTCCTGGCGACCCGGTCCTCGCGGTCGGCCGCGGTTTCCCAGGCGGCGGCCAACGTTGCGACCTCTGCTGCGCCCACCCTGACCGGCGAACTCGCGGCGTCCACCGCCATCTCTCCGCTGCCGACCAGGTCGTCGGCGGTGTCGGGTTCGGTTTCGCCGTCCGCATCCGCCAGCGGGTCACCAGCGGCCGCCGCCGGCATCCCATCGTCCCTGGCCGCGGTCAGTCCGGCGGCGTCGCCGGCCCCGTCCGCTCCCGCTGCAGCAGCGGCACCGGCTGCTCCCGACCCGGCCGCCGCGACACTCGCTGCCACCCCGGAAGCACCAGCCAGCGCGGAGGCCCCCGCCCCCGCCCCCGCACCCGCTCCGGCCCCCGCCCCGCCCCCGCCCCCGCCTTCCTACGACGCGCAGGGGAAACTGCTGTGCGCCGACGCCGACATCTCCGTGACGGCTACGCCGTCCGCGCCGGCCTTTGCGGTGGGGGACCAGCCCCGGCTGCTGCTGACCGTGACCAACACCGGAACCCAGGCCTGCCAACGCGATGTGTCGGGCTCGCTCCAGTCGTTCGCAGTGTTCGGCGTGGACGGCGGCAGGATCTGGGCAACCTCGGACTGCTTCCCCGGCACCGGCACGGAGGTCAGGGAGCTGACGCCGGGCCAGCAGCTCCAGTACACGATCAAGTGGTCGGGCATGACCTCCGCGCCAGGGTGCACGGGAGAGCGCTCCGCCGTGCCGGCCGGTGCCTACACGGTGATCGGGCAGCTCGGCGCGTTGTCCAGCGCCCCTGCCCCTTTCACCGTGGCCGCCTGAGCGCATCCAACCGCCGGCTCGGGTGCCGGACCGACCGTGCGGACGGTGCTCTCGTAGCAGGCACCTTGCCCTCGCAGCCCGAGCGTTGCTCGTGCTGCAGCACGGAGTCGGCTCCGGCAGCGTGAGCATCGTGCGCAGGACGGACAGCCGGGCGCCTCCCCGTGCCTACAGGGCCGAGCCGTACCTGTCGACGATCGAGGACTCGGCGAGCCGTGACAATCCCTCTCGCACGACCCGGGCCCGCGCCTCGCCGACGCCCTCGACTTCCTGGAGATCCGCGGCGGTGGCGGCGAGCAATCCCTGCAGATTGCCGAAGTGGGTGATCAGCCGATCCAGCACGGCCGGTGGCAGCCGCGGAATCCCGGCGAGCAGCCGATGCCCGCGCGGGCTGACCGGCGCGTCCAGTGCGTCCGATTGGGTGGGCAGCCCGAGCGTCCGCGCGACGGATGTCAGATCCAGCAGGTCGACCTCGTCGAGATCGTCGAGCGCCACGGCGATCTCGTCGACCCGTACCGGGTTTTCCTCGCCGGGCAGGTAGTCGCGGATCAACAACTCGGCCAGGCCCTGCGTGCCGCTGAGCATCTCCTCCAGTTGGAGACCGAGCAGCCTGCCGTCGGTGCCGAGCTCGATCACATTGCTGGTCAGCTCGTCTGCGATCCGGCGGACCATCAGCAGCCGCTGCAGCACCGTCATGGCGTCCCGTAACGTCGCGAAGTCCTCGATCTCCAGTGCGGACAGCGCCCTGGCCACCTCGTCCAGCCGGAACTTGTAGCGCTGCAGGGTGGCCAACGCCTGGTTGGCCCGGCCGAGGATGGTCGGTGGATCGGCGACGACGTGCCGCCGCCCGCCGAAGTACAGGCTGATGATCGACATCGAATGGCTGACCGCGATCACCGGGTGACCGGTCTGCAGCCCCGTCCGTTCCGCCGTGCGGTGCCGGGTGCCCGATTCCACCGTCGGAATCGTCGAGTCAGGGGTCAGTTGGACGTTCGCCCGCAAGATCCGGGTGCCGTCACCGGTCAGCACGACCGCGCCGTCCATCTTGCAGAGCTCACGCAGCCGGGTCGAGGAAAACTCGACGTCCAGCCGAAACCCCCCGTCACAGAGGTCTTCCACGCCCTGGTCGAAGCCGAGCACGATCAACGCGCCGGTCCGGCCGCGTAGGATCCGTTCCAGCCCCTCGCGCAACGGCGTCCCGGGGGCCACCCGGGCCAGGACGGCACGCTGTGCAAAGACGCTCGTGCGGTCCTCCACCCCGACCTCCCCTGCCAGCCATTCGCGCCCCAGTCTAGGGGGCCCCCCGACGACGGACCGGTTCTGCGAGGGTCAGCCGGGTGTCCGAGCGGACCTGGAGCCGACCCGAGCCGATCCAGAGCCGGCCCAGAGCCGGCCCAGAGCCGGCTACTTCCGTCGCCGCAGCCATTGGACCACCCCATCGTCGTTGCCGAGCGATCTGAAGGCATCGCCCAGATTGGATACCTCGTCGACCCGCATCCCCCTCGGCCGCTCCGTGACCGACCCGGTGGGCACCACGGCGTGATCGAAGCCGAGGCGGCCCGCCTCGATCAGTCGACGGTCGACTCCGGCTATCGGGCGCACCTCGGCGGACAGCCCCAACTCGCCCATTACCACCAGGCCACGAGCCAGCGGGATGTCCCGCGCCGACGACCACACCGCCAAGGCCAGTGGCAGGTCGGCGGCCGGCTCGATCATCTTCGCTCCGCCGATCGTCGCGGCCAGCACGTCCTGCCCGGCCAGGGCGACGCCGCCCCATCGCTGCAGCACCGCCAGCACCATGGCCGTGCGAGCGGAGTCCAGGCCCGACACGGTCCGGCGGCTGATCTCCCCGCCGGCCGGCGCGATCAGGCTCTGCACCTCGACCGGAAGCGCCCGCCTGCCCTGCATGGTCACGGTGGCGCAGGTGCCCGGCACCGCGGCACCTCTGGCGGACAGGAAAAGCCCGGACGGATCGGCCAGACCGACGATCCCGTCCGGCACCATCTGAAAGCACCCCACCTCGTCGGAGGGCCCGTAGCGGTTCTTCACGCCGCGGATCAACCGCAGACTGGAGTGGCGCTCGCCCTCGAAGTGCAGGACCACGTCGACGAGGTGTTCGAGCACCCGCGGCCCGGCGATCGCGCCGTCCTTGGTGACGTGGCCGACCAGCACGCAGGCGATGTCCCGTTCCTTGGCCGCCGCAGTGAGCGCCGCGGCGACGGCACGTACCTGGCTCACGCCGCCGGCGCTGCCCTCGACCTCGGCCGTGGAGATGGTCTGCACGGAGTCGACGATGACCAGCGTGGGCCGAACCTGCTCCAGATGGCCCAGCACCGCTCCCAGTTCGTTTTCTGCCGCGAGGAAGATCTCGTGATGCAGCGCGCCCATCCGGTCAGCGCGGCGACGGACCTGGGGCACCGACTCCTCGCCGGTGACGATCAGCACCCGACCCTGTCCGCTCGCGGCCCATGCCTTGGCCGCCGAGAGCAGCAGCGTCGACTTTCCGACCCCGGGTTCGCCGGCCAGCAGCACGACCCCGCCGGGGACCAGGCCCCCGCCGAGCACCCGGTCGAGTTCACCGAGCCCACTCGGTCGCGGCCCGACGAGGTCGGCGGACACCTGGTCGATCCGGGCGGCAGCCGTGGTGACCGCACTCGGAGACACCCGGCGCAGCGCGACCTTCGCCGGACCGGCTTCCAGCAGCGTTCCCCATGCTTGGCACTCGGGACAGCGGCCGTGCCATTTCGTGGCCGTATGACCGCACTCACCGCACTGGTAACCCAGGCTCGGCGCCGACCTGCTGGTTCTGGCCGCCTTGGTGACGGGAGTGGATCTCATGGGCCGAACCCTAGAGCGGGGGACCGACAGTCAGTCCTTCCGCCGCGCCACCGGGACCGGCGAGTCGCCGCGGGCGGTTCAGCCGTTCGTGGTGGTCGTCGCCGCCGGAGACGATACTTTCGGGGACGACTCGGTCGTCGCGCCGGCGGCCTCACCGCCCGGAGCCTCCCACAGCGGTATCGGGTGCGGTGGCTGGATATCCACCGTCGGCCGCTCCGTGTCGCGGTCGCTGGGGATCTCGATCGGGATGTCCAGGTTGAGCGTGCCGGCGTTCGCGAACGAGAACGTCACCGGGATCGACTGGCCGTAGGGGACGTCCTGGGTGAAGTTGGTGACGACAACTCTCGTGCCGGTCAGTGAACTCATGTCGGAAAGGTATTGGCCCGGGATGCCGGCGTCGCCGACGATGCGCACGGAATCGGCCGCGGGAGTGCTGACCTGGCTCAGCGTGTCCGCGGAAAGGCCGCCGTTGGAGATCCACAGCAGCAGGCGTCCATTGGACCCCTGGGCGAACCCCTGCCCCTCCGTCGGTGCCAAACGCGCGTTGAGGACGGTGATGTCTCCGATGGCGCCGTTGGCGCCGTCGATCGCGGCGACCTGGTCGGCGGTCTGGGAGACCTTACCGGCGGCGCAGCCGCTCAGCGTTAGACATGCAGCGGCGAAGACCACCGCTGCGGGAAAGAGCACCCGGCGCGGGAGGCGGGCGGTGCGGGACACGGCGGTTCCCCTCTTCTCGGCAACTCGTTCTCGGCACTGCGGTTCTGGCAACTGCGGTTCACAACAACTGCGGTCACGACCGCCGGTGACGGCAACTCGGTGACCCGGTGGGTCGCGCCGCGCCCGGCACTGCCGCGAGCGGCGCAATCCTGCAGTGAGGTTAGCTGGCGTACCTGGTGACGTGCGCGCCGGGCGCGCAATGCGGGTGACGCGATGGTGGGTGTCGAAGTCGGAGACGTGGCCGTTTGCGCCAGGACTTGATCGGGAACAGAACTGGGGTTCAACGAGCGTTGACTCAACGCTGACCGGCGTTGACCTGCCTGAGCACGCGCGGTCCGGGTTTGTCAAGTGCAACCATAGGCCCTGACCTGCGACAACAGCACCGACCCTAGCGCGAAGCGTGGTAAGATGGGTTCAGCGAAAGGGGTCTTGAACACTCATGGTTTTCAACGTCGGAGAAACTGTTGTCTACCCCCATCACGGGGCGGCACTCATCCAGGCCACCGAAACCCGCACCGTGAAAGGTGTGGAGAGGCTTTATCTGGTTCTCAAGGTCGCTCAAGGCGATCTCACCGTGAAGGTCCCCGCTGACAATGCCGAGATCGTCGGAGTGCGCGACGTTGTCGACCGGACCGGACTTGACCATGTCTTCGAGGTGCTGCGGGCACCTCACACCGAGGAGCCCACGAACTGGTCGCGCCGCTACAAGGCCAACCTCGAGAAGTTGGCCTCCGGTGACGTGAACAAGGTGGCCGAGGTCGTTCGTGACCTGTGGCGCCGTGATCGCGAACGTGGGTTGTCGGCCGGCGAGAAGCGCATGTTGGCGAAGGCCCGGCAGATTCTGGTGTCCGAGCTGGCGCTGGCCGAGGGCACGAACGAGGTCAAGGCCGAGGGAATTCTCGACGAGGTCCTGGCTTCCTGATCGAAGCGCCGTCACTTCACAGGCCTTCGGAGCATGAGCGTCGTCGCACTGGTGCCCGCAGCGGGTAGTGGTCAACGGTTGGGCGCTGATGTCCCGAAGGCTTTTGTGACGGTCGGTGGCCGTGCCCTGCTGCTGCACGCGGTCGACCGCCTGCTCGCGGCCGGCGTCGACCGGGTTGTCGTGGCGGTGCCGGGTGATCAACGGTTGCTGGCCGTAGAGCTGTTGGGCGCGCGGGCGACCGTCGTCGTCGGCGGAGCCGACCGCGTGGCCTCCGTGTCGGCGGCGCTGGCTGTCGCCGGTGACGACGCCGATGTGATCCTGGTCCACGATGCCGCCCGATCCTTCGCGCCCGAGTCGATGATCAGCCGTGTCATCGGCGCCGTTCGCGAGGGCGCAGCGGCGGTCGTCCCGGTGCTGCCGGTGACCGACACCGTCCGTTCGCTGCACCCCGACGGCTCGGTGGCGGGCACCGTCGATCGCGAGGTGCTGCGCATTGTCCAGACGCCGCAAGGGTTCTCGCCCACCGTGTTGCGTCGGGCGCATGCCGGCGTCGGCGCCGACGTGATCGCGGGCGGCGTCACCGACGACGCGGGACTGGTCGAGGCGTTGGATATCCCGGTGACCACCGTCGCCGGCGACCGGGCAGCTTTCAAGATCACCACTCCGGCCGACCTGGCGGATGCGCAGCGGCTCATGCCGCCGGCGGGGCCGCCCGATTTCCGGGTGGGCACCGGCATCGACGTGCACCCGATCGAATCCGGACGGCCCTGTTGGGTGGCGGGTCTCGAATTCCCGGGTGTCGACGGATGCTCGGGTCACTCGGACGGAGACGTGGCGGCGCATGCGATCTGTGATGCGCTGCTGTCGGCCTGCGGGCTGGGCGATCTCGGCGCGGTGTTCGGCACCGACGACCCCCGGTGGGCCGCCGCCTCCGGCGCGACGCTGCTGACCGAGGTGCTTCGCCGGGTGCACGAGGCCGGCTTCGCGGTGGTCAATGCGGCCGTTCAGATCGTTGCCAACACGCCTCGACTGTCCCCGCGGCGAGCCGAGGCGGAGCGCGCCCTGTCGGCGGTGCTGGGCGCGCCGGTGTCGGTCGCCGGAACGACGACCGACGGGCTCGGCCTCACCGGCCGTGGTGAGGGCAGGGCCGCCACCGCCACTGCGTTGGTGGTCGGAACATCGCCCTGATGCCCCCGCGGGTGCACTGACCGAACTCAGCCCGTCGCGCCCACCGAGGATGATCTCGGTGGTAGCTCGTCCTCCACGTAGCGCGGCCGCACGGCCAGCACACCGGCGAACGCCTGCATCACCACCACGCCGCACATCGCCAGCAGTGGCACCGTCCAGCCGCCGGTCAGCCCGTTCAGTACACCGAACCCGAACGGTCCGACGGAGGCGATCAGGTAGCCGACGCACTGGGTGAACGCGGACAGCGACGTGGTCGCCATCGACGTCCTGGCCCGCAGCGCGATCAGTGTCAGCGCCAGCGGGAAGGCGCCGCGTCTTGGAGTTGGGCTTCCCCGAATCCTGGACGGCGTCCCGGTCCTGATCGACCGGGCCGACCGCGCACCGGGCAAGCCAACCGTGGCACCCTGATCGCCATGACGACGATCGCCATTCTGGGTGCGGGCAAGATCGGTGAGGCCATGCTGGCCGGGCTGCTGGGGGCCGGCCGGTCCCCGGAATCGTTGCTGTTCACCGAGCGGTACCCGGAACGGGTGGCCGAGCTGACCGCGAGGTACGGCGTCCGCGGGGTGGAGACCGACGAGGCCGCCGCCGCCGCCGACGTCCTGATCGTCGCCGTCAAGCCGCAGGACATCGACCCGCTGCTGCACTCGCTGTCCTGGTCGATCAAACCCGGGACGTTGGTGGTGTCGCTGTGCGCCGGGCTGCCCACCGCCCTGTACGAAAGGCACCTGCCCGCGGGCACCCCCGTTGTCCGCGTCATGCCCAACACCCCGATGTTGGTCGGCGAGGCCATGAGCGCGATCTCCGCCGGGTCGCACGCGCAACCCGAGCACCTGCAACTCGTCGAGGACCTGCTGTCCACCGTTGGCAGGGTGGTCCGGGTGCCGGAGGCCCAGCAGGACGCCGTCACCGCCCTGTCCGGCTC
>JBBQJM010000136.1:0-9093 GCA_038325895.1 Mycobacteriales bacterium | reverse complement strand
GCTGCGATCGCGAGGGTGGCACCGACGGGCCAGGGCAAGAAGGACGGCAAGCCGCGGAAGGATGAGAAAGCCAAGGGCGCGAAGGGCTCCCACAACGGCGGCCGTGACAAACGAACCGATGCCGAGTTGGCGCGGGCCGCGAAACAGGGCGACAAGACCCTCCGCAAGGCGCACACCCGGGACAGCCTGCAAGCTCTGTCCAAACTAGGTGAACTCGTCGACGGCCGATACCGCATCGTCAGCCAACCCCCGGTGGTCGTGCCCGCCCGGGACCTCGCCGCCGCCTACGGCATGACCCCCGACGAGGTCGAGACGACCGTGCACCACCAGTTCCGGGAATACCGGGCCACCCTGCAGGACGACCGGCGACACCTGTTGGAACGCTTCGAGATCATCGACATGGCCCGCAAGGTCGTCGGCGTCGGCAGCGTCGGCACCAGGGCGTTCATCGTGCTGCTACAGGGCCGCGACCCGCAGGACCCGCTGTTCCTGCAGGTGAAGGAGGCCACCCGGTCCGTGTTGGAGGACCACCTGCCCAAGAGCCGCTACCGCAACCCGGGGGAACGGGTCGTCCAGGGCCAGCGGATCATGCAGGCCGCCAGCGACATCTACCTGGGCTGGACCAAGGGCGTCCAGGCCGACCGGCACTACTACTGGCGGCAACTGCGGGACATGAAGGCCTCCGCGCTCGTGGACACCATGTCCGCCGCCGCCCTGGAGCTCTACTCCGGCCTGTGCGGGTGGACCCTGGCCCGCGCCCACGCCCGCTCCGGCGACCCGGTCGCCATCGCCGACTACCTCGGCGCCGACGACGCGTTCGACCGGTCCATCACCGACTTCTCCCAGCGCTACGCCGACCAGAACGACCTGGACTACCAGGCACTCGTCACGGCCATCCGCACCGGCAGAGTGCCCGCAGTCGAAGGAGTGTGACGCCGCGGACCGCGCACGGGCGATCGAGGCGGAACGCGGAGGCACCCCGGACCACGCAGTGATGCCCGAACCCTTGCCCGCCAACCGATCTCGGGCCGGTGAAACGACGTCGCAGCCTGTGCCGGTCGCGGGTGCGGGCGGTGTGAGACGACCTGGAGGTGCCGTGAGTACCGAAACAGCGCAACAGAACACCTCACCGTCGATCCCGGCGAGCCGGCGCTGGCTGGCCAGGGCCGCGTGGGCCGCGCTGGTCGCGGCGATCGTGGTCATCATCGCCGACGAGGGACTGACCGGCATCACCCTCACCGTCGTCGCCCTGCTGGGGGCTGCGGCGGTGGTGGTCGGCGGGTACTGGTTCATCGCGAAACGCGGTGTCCTGAGGTGGATCGGACTGGCCCTGGCCCTGGCCGCGGCGGTGATCGTCGTTGTGCTCTACGTCCGGCAGGGCGTCATTCTGGTCGCCCTGGTCGCGCTCGTCCTGCTGGCCGCGGGCGGGGCGGCGGCCCGCGCGGCGCTGCGGCCGGCCTCCGGGCAGTGGATGCCGACGACCCCGGCAACGCACGCCCGGCACCCGTTCATCGTGATGAACCCGCGCTCCGGCGGCGGGAAGGTCGGCCGCTTCGACCTGGCCAACAAGGCCAAGGCACTCGGCGCCGAGGTCGCCCTGCTCGACGGTCCCGGTTACGTCGATGTCGCCGCCCTCGTCCGGGACGCCGTCTCCCGCGGTTCGGATCTGCTCGGTGTCGCGGGCGGCGACGGCACCCAGGCCCTCGTCGCGGGCATCGCCGCCGACCACGACATCCCGCTGCTGGTGATCAGCGCCGGCACCCGCAACCACTTCGCGTTGGACCTGGGCCTGGACCGGGACGACCCGTCCACCTGCCTGGCCGCGCTCACCGACGGTGAGGAGGTCCGGGTCGACCTCGGGATGATCGCCGACCGGCCGTTCGTGAACAACGCCTCGTTCGGCGCGTACGCCCAGATCGTGCAAAGCCCCGAATACCGGGACAACAAGGGCCGCACCATGTTGCAGATGCTGCCCGACCTGCTCAGCACGGGCGGCACCGACCTGACCGTCCGCGCCGGCGACACCACGCTGACCGGGGAGCAGGCGGTGCTGGTCAGCAACAACCCCTACGGCGCCGGGAAACTCCGCGACATGGGACGACGCGCCCGGATCGACCAGGGTGTGCTGGGCGTGATCACCGGGCACCTGGGCAGCACCGCCGAGGCGGTCGGGCTGATCCGCCGGCCCGGGCACCAGAGCGTCGTCGCCATCCCCGGCGGCACCGAGGTGATCATCGACAGCGCCGCCAACCCCATCCCCGTCGGGATCGATGGCGAGGCCGTCACCGTGGACACCCCGGTGCACTGCACGATTCGGCCGCGCGCGTTGCGGGTCAGGCTGCCCACAAACCGCCCCGGCGTCCCGGAACTGCACGCCAGGCTCGACTGGAAAACACTGTGGGAATTGGCGTTCGGGCGCCACCACAATTAGCCATAGCAGCACGTCGACCATTCCGCCGTGACGACGGACGACAGCCAATATCCGCCCTTCCAGGAAGTCTCAGCATCAACCGCATCACCATCGGGAAGTGGCTTTCACTCAGGCTGGGTGATGCCCGAGCCGGCGGACCCGGCCATCGTTACCCACCATTCCCATCGGATCCATCAAGAGAGGCCCATCATGACGACACGCCAAGAATCCACACCCAGCGGATTCGCAGTCGGGGTCACCGCCGCCGCCGGAATCCTCCTCATCATCGGCGGGGTCTGCCAAGCCTTCCAGGGCATCGTCGCGATCGCCCAGAACGACTTCTACGTCACCACCCAAAAGTGGATCTTCAAATTCGACGTCACCACCTGGGGATGGATCCACCTCATCCTCGGTATCATCGCCGTCTTCGCCGGCGCCGCGCTGTTCACCGGAAAGGTGTGGGCGCGGACCGTCGCCGTCATCGTCGCCGCGGTCAGCATCATCGTCAACTTCACCTGGCTGCCCTACTACCCCGTGTGGGCGATCCTGATCATCGCCTTCGACGTCTTCGTGATCTGGGCGGTCACCGCCCACGGCCGCGACATCACCGTCGACTAAGCGGTCGAGAACCACGCGGTGGAAAACTGGGCACACATCAAAGCGTGGCGGGGTTTGCGCCGGAAAATGCGAACGGTGGGCAGTGCGGGGTTGACAGGCGCGCGCGTGTATCGGCAACTCCGGCCCATCAACGCAATGCGCGGGTCATTGAGGATCAATACCAACCAGTTTCCTCGGGCAGCTCATCGAGAACGCGGCACCAATGATGTCGGGGCGGCACGGTCAGCACAACGGAAAAGGTGAGCTTTCATGTCCATCCAGTCCATCCGAACACGCGGTCCGGTCCGCATCGCGATCGCCGCATTGGGGCTGACCCTGTTCGCGGTCGTGGGTGCGCCCGGCACGGTGGCCGCGTCCGGACCCGCGCTTCCCACCGCGGCACCAGCGACGGCCACCTGGTCACACGATCCGGCATCCTCGACCGGGCCCGAGGTCTGGAGTTCCCTCGATCCGGCCTGGACGGCATGCGCGAACACCGAAGGGCAGTCGCCGGTGGTCGTCACGACCACCGTGCCCACACGGTTGCCGGCGCTCCGGGTCGACTATCCCCGCACGCCGCTGCTCGTGGAGAACACCGGGCACGTCGTCGAGGTGCCGGAGCCGGCAGCGGGTGGCGGGACCCTGATCGTCGGCCACGATGGCAGACATGACGGTGCGAGCACGGCCGTAGTCACCCAGCGTCCGGAAGGAGTCGACGCCACCTATCGCCTGCAGCAGTGGCACATTCACGCGCCGGCCGAGCATGTCGTCAATGGGCATCGGGCGGACCTGGAGATCCACCTGGTGCACACCGACGCGCAGGGACACACCGCGGTGCTCGCGGTCTTCGCCGACTTCGTGGCAGGGCAGCGCGGGTCCGCCGCGTCGGCGGCCACCCACCTGCTCCGCTCGGTGCTGCGGGCCGCCCCGGAGACCGCCGGCGAGGAAACCGACCTGCACCGGACGGTGAGCACGGCGGTCCTGCTCGGCGCCGCGCACAGCACCCGAGCGACGGTGAGCGAATACCTCACCTACACCGGCTCACTGACCACGCCGCCCTGCACCGGTGGGGTGCAGTGGTTCCTGCTGCCACAGGTCATCACCATCGACCCCGACACCGTCGACGACCTCCACGCCCTGGTCGCGACGTTCCCCGGCGACGGCAGCTACCCCGACAACAACCGCCCCGTCCAGCCGCTCGGCACACGCACCGTCGCGACCGCCGGCGGGTGACCACCAGCGCACACGGCCGCTCCGGCCACCCCGGGACGCCACCTCACTCATTACCGTGCCCACTGTGCCCGGGCATCGAAAGGGGAAGGACTAGATGGGTCGTCGTCGGCCGGCCCGGACGACGACGGAAGACGAGCCTGAACGCAACGGTTCGTACCGAATGTTCGAGAAAGGATCAGTGAACGAGGATGACGGATCGGAATGTCAGCCTGGTCGTCGCCGCCTACGGCGACGACACGTCCGCCGCAGCGGAGGACTTCAAGGCCATCAAGAAAATGGAAGACGTCGCCGTCGTGGCCGCCGACGTGCTCGACCGGGACGCAGCCGGCAAGGTCAACGTCAAAGAGCACGGCGGCGGCCTGGTGGCCGCCGGATCGGCCGTCGGCGCGGTCGGCGGGCTCGTGGTCGGGCTGTTCGCGCCGCCCCTGTTGCTGGCCACCGCGGTGGGCGCAGGGATCGGCGCCGGAGTCGGAGCCCTCACCAAGCGGCACGAGGAGAAATCGATCGGCGTCGACGCCGAACAATGGCTCCCCCCGGGGGCGTCGGCGATCGTCGCCGTCGTCGACGACCAGTACCTCGACCGGATCGACCAAGCCGTCGGCAAGGCGACGAAGAAAGTCACCAAGGCCATCGACAAGGGCGACTTCGACGCAGTCGTCAAGGCCGTCAACGAGGGTGACGAGAAAATCATCGAGGCCGCGGCGACCTGAGCGGAGCGAAACACTCGGCTACACGCGGGATTCCTCAGACCCTGCGAACCTGGTCCGGCGACGAGAATTGGGGCGAGACCCCGTCGGGCACCGGGCCGGGCGGTGTTCTCCCGGCGCCCACCGCGACATCCATCTGACCCAGGGTCCGCCGATGCGCGGACCCGGGGTCCGGGTGACCACCTGTTCTTCGAAGATCCCGTTGCTCCGTTCGCCGACTCCCGTTTCATATGTGTTGGGTGATGTCAATGAGCCGTGGACAGGAGACGGTTGCGGTTCGAGAAGTCCGGACAGGAGTCACTCGACATGACCGTCACGATGATCGGTCCCGCCGGGGCGCGGGTGGGCAGCGAAACCGGACCTGGCCTCCGAACGGTCCTGCACGGCATCGGCCGTCACTACTTTTCGGTGCGGACTGGGCAACGCGTACGGCCACCGGGCATGGGCGGCGACAAGTCGCATTCCCGGTGGCCCCTGGATGCGATGCGTGACCGGATGTCCCGCCGAACGCCCACCCCCATCGAGGCCGCGTCATGACGGACCAGGAAGCGCCGCCGGCGGCGAGTCGCACCTCACGGCTCCGCCGGTCGGCCGCGGAGTTCGCGGCCCGGCTCGAGGTCACCGCGCTGGGCCGGTTATGGTCTCGCCTGCTGGAACTGGAATTCGTGGACCGGTCGGTGGCGTTGGCCGCGAAGGCATTTGTGTCCTTCTTCCCCTTGCTCATCCTGGTCGCCGCCATCACCCCGGGCGGCGTCCGGCAGGAAATGCTCGAGATCATCGCCGGCCGGTTGGGGATCAGCGGCGAAGCGATGGACACAGTGCGGCAGGCCTTCGCGTCCGCGGATCAAACCAGGGCGGCCACCGAACTCTTCGGTGCGCTGATCACCGTGGCCTTCGCCGTGTCGTTCACCACCGCGCTGCAACGGGTGTACCTGCGGGCCTGGCGACGGCCACCCGGCGGCGGTGTCCGCAACAAGGGCCGCGGCGTCCTGTGGGTCGGCGGGTTCGTCCTGCTGATGGTCGTCGTGTCCCTGATTCGCAGCCTGCTCCCCGGGGCGTCCGGGCCGGTGATGTCCTGGGCCGTCGGACTGGCCGGTGCGACCGGCCTGTGGTGGTGGACCGCCAGGCTGATGCTGCGCGGCGAGGTTCGGTGGCGGCCATTGCTGCCCACCGCCGTCATCACCGGAGTAGGCACCTGGATCTACGCCCTGGCGGCGTCGGTGTGGATGCCGAGCAACGTGTCGAATCAGTACGCCGAATTCGGCGCCTTCGGCATCGCCATGGCGATCGTGACCTGGTTCACCGGTCTGGCCTTCCTGATCGTTGCCGCCGCCGCGGCCGCACCCGCCCTGGCCGACGGTGACGGCCGGGTCGGCCGCTGGCTCCGAGCCGACCAGCCCACCGCCGTCGAGCCCGGAGCGGCACCGGCGCTGCCCGGGCCAGCACGGCCGGTGCGGCTGTCCGACGCGTTCGGCCGCGGCTCCCAAGGATCCGGCGTGACGCCCGGCACCGCCGCAGGCACAGAGGACTAGCCCCAGCCGATCACCCGGCACACACCCGCCCCAGCCTGACCCCGCAGGTGTACCTCGCACGACATGAACCCACGGAAACGACTGGCCAGCACCACGGCAAACCAACCCGGAAACAGGAGGTCCCCCAGACGCTTTGCCACTTCCTCGACACATCCCCCACTCCCTGTCAAGCCGCGGCAACGGGCCGACTCCGACCGGCTTTCATTGCCATCGGGGGCGTCGTGGCGATACTTGCCGCGCCGCAGCCCTCACGCCTGACACACTCATTCTCATTTGCGTCATGGTGATTCGGCCCAATTCTGCTCCCGCGGCGCCTCGTCCTTTTGAGGGAACGCGACCGTTCCCTGGGCGACAGGTACGGATCAGGAGGTCGGCTACGGCTCATGCAGGTGGTCGAGAGTCCGGCCCCGAGTGATGCCGGCGTTCGCGGGCGGCGCGCGGCACGACCTGGAAGCGGGAGGTCGCGACGGCGATCAGCGCGCCGATGACGACGAGGTCGAACGCGACCTGGATCATGCTGACCACCCGGGCCAACTGACCCACGGCGTGCACGTCGCCATAGCCGACGGTGCCCAGCGTGATCACCGTGTAATACAGCGAGTCGGTGCGGGTCACCAGGTCCACGAACTGGGTTGGATCGCTGATTTGGATGACGTAGTAGGTGAGCGCGAACAGGGCCACCACCGGGTACAGCAACGTGATCAGGGTGTGCACCCTGATCCCGGGATCCGGCCCCGCACTGAGTTGTTTCCGTAACTGCCGGACGATGAGGAAGATCAAAGTTCCCAGCCCCGCGACGAACACCACCAACCGCCACACCGGATGGTCGTCCTGCGCCACCGGGACGAAGTAGTAGAACAGCACCGCCCCGGTCAGCGTCAGACCATTCATCAGGACGTTCCGGAGAACGTGGAACCGCCCCTTCCCGCTGCCCGCGGGTGTTCCTTCCGGCGCCGGCATGCCCGCCTCCGGTGTGCTCATCACGCACCTGCCCCGGCAGGTGCGGCCCCGCCCGAGGCCGAGTCCTTCGGTGGGGTCTGACCGGGATGGTCGTCGGTCCGCGATTTGCTGCGGGATTTCTTGCCGAACACTGGTTTGTCGCCGAGGAACAGTTCCAGCCACCGGGCGGCTGGATCCATGTCCACCAGCACCGCCTTGACCAGCAGGCTGGCGGGGATGGCCAGGATGGCCCCGATCGGGCCCAGGATGAATGCCCACACGACCAGCGACAGGAAGCTGACCGTGGTGGTCAGGCCGACCGCGTCACCCACGAATTTCGGTTGCAGCACCGACTGGATGATGAAGTTGACCACGCAGTACACGGCGATCACGGCGATCGCCAGGCCGGGCCCGCCCACCAGCAAACCCATGATCGCGGGTGGGATGAGGCCGATGATGAACCCGACGTTCGGGATGTAGTTGGTGACGAACGCGAGCAACGCCCACAGGCCGGCGGCCGGGATCCCCAGGATCACCAGGGCGACACCGTCGATCACCGCGACGATCCCACCGAAAATGGTGGCCACCCCGAAGTACTTACGGGTGCCCCTGGCGAACACCCCCAACGCGTCGAGCACCGGCTCCCGACCCGGGCGGAAACGTGCCATCCGCTGATCGAACACCGTGGCGTCCACGGCAAGGAAGATCAGCACGACGATCATGAACAACAGGAAATTGAAGATTCCCGAAATACCGGACAACAGCCCCTGCGCGAACGCAGCGAGCTGAGCGGGATCCACGCTGCTGAACATCGACTGGATATCGGTCTGACTGATCCCCATGCCCTCCAGCCAGGACCTGATCCCGTCGAGCTGCTGTTGGACCTGGGCCGAATACTGCGGCACCAGGGCGGCCAACTGGACCAGACCAACGACGGCCGCCGCGAACAGGCCGACCACGATGGCCACCACCGTGAGGAAGACAGCGAGCGAGGCCACCCCTCGGGACGCGCCGCGCCGGATCAACCAGCCGCGGATCGGGTTCACCGTGATCGTCAGCACCAACGCCATGAACACCGGGCCGATGATTTCCGGGATGGCCCGCATCCCGGCGACCACCACCACACCGCCCGCCAGACCCAGCACGATGGTCAATCCGCGTGGTAGTCCCGACCGGGGCCGGCGACCGATCGGACCGGATATGTCCGGTGACCGTCCGTCCGGTGACGGCACGACATCGGGTGGTCTGGCGGGTCCTGGTTCGTGCGTCATGGTCGGGCAACCTCCACATAATCAGTCGCGGGCGACGACGAACCCGGATCGACTAGAACGACGGCATGGCGTGACTCCCCCGCGAATCAGGATGACTCACTCCGCGGGCTCATGAAGAAAGATGCTGAGCCGCAAGCCTTCTGACCAACGACCGACGCAGAATGCTAGGCGTCGGCCTTTCCAGCGACCAACTCGGCGATCTCGATCTCAATAGCGAGCGCCTCTACGATCTTTCCGGTGGCGGACGCAACGCGTGCGGTGCCGACGATCGGTGCGATCGCCGCGAGCACACCGCGGACCCGGTCGCCGTCGATGCCCAGGTCCGCTGCGGCTTCCAGGTTCAGGATGTAGGAGACCGGCGGCGCGTCGAGCGCGACCAGAGCGGCGACGCGGACGAGCGCCAG
>JBBQJM010000135.1:0-9138 GCA_038325895.1 Mycobacteriales bacterium | reverse complement strand
CGCCGGATGATCACGGCTTGCGGCCCATTGAGGCAGTGCCGCAACACGAAAGGGCCAGAGGTCGTGATCATCACGGGGCGGGCGCCGGGCGCACCGACGGCTCGGCCGGCTGGGCTGATCCCTGGGATGGGCCGGCTGGGTGGGAGCCTTTCGGCCGAGCGCGCTTCGATCTGCGGGCTGGGGTCAGCGGCCTTGCGGCGTGGGGCACCTTTTCCGGTCGGCGGTGCTGACGGTGCTGACGGTGCTGACGGTGCTGACGGTGCTGACGGGGCTATAGGCTGGCCGGCCGGCGCCGGATGATCACGACCTGCGGCCTCTTGAGGTTGTGACACAACACGAAAGGGCCACAGGTGTTGATCAACCGTCTTGGGAGCGTCGGCAGCTCGACGGTCCCCGGCTGGTTTGGCTGACCAACGCCGCCGCACTTGGCCGCAGGGGTGCAAAAGGCGGGCCGCTGGCAGCGCCGCGGCTCAGCAGGGTTCGGCGGGACCTGACGCGCAGCGCAGCGGCGCGGGCGACGGCCAGCGCAGTAGCCCGCAGACCGGGCGTCGGCCGGCGCAGCGCGGACTTGTGCTCAGCGCGCGGACCGGGCGATGTCCAACGCTGCGCGGACCTGGCGGATGACGTCGTCGGGTTGGTTGGTCAGGTCGAACCAGGTGAACCGCAGGACGGTCCAGCCGGCGCCGACAAGCTCGTTCTGTTTGGCCCGGTCGCGTTGAAAGCGGTCCGGCGAGTGGTGCCACGCCCAACCGTCGATCTCGATCGCCAGTCGTTCGGTGACGAAGGCGATGTCCACCGTGGTCCTGTCGTTGGCGGGATTCCACGCGTAGTTGACCCGCCACCCGCGGATGCCGGCTGCTGTGAGCAGCGCGATGAATCTGCGCTCGCTGGCCGCCGCTGATCCATCGGCTGCGGCTCGAATCAGGTGTCCGGCGGACGCCGATCCGTGCATGCCCAGGTTCCGGTAATGGGCGAGACGGAGATCCGACAGGCTGACGCGAGTCTGCAGCGCGCGATCCAGTAGCGCTGGGCCGTCGGCGCCGAGTGCGACGGCGCCGGTCAGCGCGGACAGCGCCAGCCCGGTGACCGGAGCCGCCTTCAGCCACGCCCGGTCGGCCGACGCCACCCCTCGTCGGATGATCCGGGTGCCCGGTCGCGCCCGCAGATGGCGACGCGGTGACGTCATGATGTCGACGGTCGTTGGTTCGACGTCGGTCAGACCCCACCACCATGCGGCCGCCAGACCGGAGAGCAGGGAGCGATCGCCTGCCCACAGCCCGGCCGCCCGGACCTGGGAAGCCGTGCTGACCCGATGATCCGTGGAGCGATACACGCCGGGGTGGACGATGACCCAGCGCTCGGACGAGAGCCTTGCCCGAATCTGTCCGACCGTCATGCCATTGCCCACCGCTTGCCGCCGAGCCAGGACACCGTCCTGACGGGCGAGCAGTTCGGCGATCCAGCCATCCACCTCGTTCATCCGCGGAATGATCGGTCATCGCCGGCCCCGCCTCGTGGGTTATCCACAATGCGGTGGCCGGAGAGGGCGCGGGTGAGTCGCCAACCGGCTGGAAATTGACCGCGCGATGCCCGGCCCAGCGGCTCGGCTGGGCTGTCTGCTGGAACCGTGGGCGCCAATGGCCGGCGCCGAAAGCAGCCGTCGCGGATCCCAGGTTCGGGCGCTGGGCCGGCGCCCGGTGACGGCGGTGGCCCGGATTGGCTGCAGTCAGAGCTGGGGGGCTGGGTCGGCCGGGTATGCGCGCGACCAGGGTGCTGGCCGTCCTGCTGATCAGGGTTTCAAGCCTTTTGGGGGTGTGCCACGACTCGAAAGGGCCGCAAGCCTTGATCATCCGAAAACCCGTGACGAGTTCCGCCGTGGCGCCGCAGGGAGCGGCAGGACTGACGGTTGCCGGGTAGTGGGCTTCGGGCGTCGGCAGGCTGGCCTTCTCGCGGCTCGGATCAAGCCCGCCGACCAACGCAGGCCGGCCGCTGCATCTCCCCCAGGGGTGCCCAACGGATGATCACGGCCTCCGGCCCATTTAGGTTGTGGCGCAACTCGAAACGGCCGCAAGTATTGATCATCCGGGGGTCGCCGGGGGTGGGTCCTGTCTCGGTGAGGCTGGTCAGCGAGCGGGACCTCAAGCACCTCGAGCATTGATCAGCCGAGCCAACGGGGTGAGCCCGGAGTTGGTAGTACTGGTCAGCGGCCGCATTCATCCGAGGTCGCATCGGCCGGTCGCGGCTGGACGGGCACCCGGCGCAGCCAGAGCCTGATGCCCTGCCAGCGGATCAGCGCGGAGGTCCGCAAGGTGACGAACGGCCACCGCACCAGGGAACCCAGCACCGCACGAGTGGTCGCCGCCCGGCCTGTGCCAATGAGCGTGGCCACGAAGGGCGTCGCATCGTCCTGCCGGAGCGCGATCGACACCGATAGCCGCTCGGCGGGAAGTGGGGTGCGCATCAGATAGCTCCCGCCCATCGGCAGGAACGGCGACACGTAGAACTCCTTGCCGACCTGGTCGCGCCCGGATTCATCCGGTCGCAGCAGGTAGACGTGACGCCCGCCGTAGGTGTTGTGCACCTCCGCGATGACCGCCACCAGGTCGTCGCCGGAAAGGCAGTAGAACACCGAGAGCGGGTTGAAGACGTGGCCGGCGATCCGCGGGCAGGTCAGCAGCAGGATGCGATCGGCGGAGAGGTCGCTTCCGGCGAGCAGTGCCCGCGCGTTCCCAGCGAGCGTGCCCCGGGGATCGCCCAGGTGATCGCTCGCCCGGAATCGCGCGAAGGGTTGCAGCCAGCTGGGCTGTACCGGCGGGTCGTCGACGTCCACCAGCCAGTAGTACGAGGTGTAGCTGAATCGGCGGGTCACCGCGCCGGGAGCGTTGGAGTTCCGCTGGTGCATGACGGTGGCGTGGTAGATCCGCGCGGGTGATCCGGACGGCGCGCTCGGCGGATTCGGGCGCTCGGCCGGCACCGCCGACTCGTCCGGCCCGATCTGCGGCTCGGCCATGGGTGCCGAGCCGTCCTGGGTTGGGTGCAGGGTCGTCACGAGGTCACCAGCCGACCCCGAACGACTCCGCGGCGCGGACCCCGGAGACGCAGCCGTCCTCGTGGAAGCCCCAGCCCTGCCAGGCACCGGCGAACGCGGTGCGACCGGTGTTCAACCCGGGCACCTCCAGCTGCGCGGCGACCGACGCTCTCGTGTAGGTCGGGTGCGCATAGTTCATCTCCCCAAGCACCTTGGTCGGGTCGATCGCGCCGTCCCCGTTGAGCGTCACGACATAGTCGGATGGATCGGAGATCCGCTGCAGGAGCTTGAGGTCGTAGCTGATCTTGACGCGATCGTCGTCGGAAGTGCAGTCGTCCATCCGGTAATTCCAAGACGCCCGCGCCCTTGGCGCCCGCGGCAGCACCGAACCGTCGGTGTGCAGCACCGCGTGCGAGGGGACGTAGGCGAAGGCGCCGAGCAGTCGCGTCTCGTCCGCGGTCGCATCGGCGAGCATGGACAGCGCCTGATCGGGATGGGTCGCGATCACGACCCGGTCGACGTCGTGAACCTGGTCGGCGTCGTCACGGATCCGCACGCCGTCGTGATGTCTGGTCACCGTGCGCACCCCGGTCGCCGTGTGCACTGCAGAAAGGTCCTTGGCCGCCCGCTCGACGTAGGTCCGCGAGCCCCCGATCACGGTCCGCCACTGCGGCGACCCGGTGACGGTCAACATGCCGTGATTGTCCAGGAATCGGAACAGGTACCTGGCGGGGTAGTTCCGCGCACCGTCGAACCCGCAGGACCAGACGGCCGCGACCAGCGGCAGCAGGAAGTGGTCGGCGAAGTACTGGGTGAAGCGCCCGGCCGTGAGGAATTCACCGAGGGTCTGAGTGTCGTCGCCACCGGCCAGCACGGCCGCGGCTCGGCGGTGGAAGAGCTTGACCTGCACGAGCATCGCCAGATAGCGGGGGCGCAGCGCCGCGGACGGCTGCGCGAACAACCCGGACAGCCCCTTCGCCCCTGCGTACTCCAGCCCGCAGCCGTCGCAGCGGACGCTCATCGACATCTCCGATTCCTGGGTCGCCACGCCCAGGTCGGCGAACAGCCGGAGCAGGTTCGGGTAGGTGCGGTCGTTGTGCACCAGGAACCCCGAGTCCAACCCGGCGATCAGTCCGGACGACAACGGGACCTCGTGGGTGTGCGCGTGACCGCCGAGCCGGTCGTCGGCCTCGAACAGCTGCACGTCGAAGCGGCGCTGCAGCAGGTGCGCGGCAGTCAGCCCGGACACCCCACTGCCGACGACGGCCACTGTCGGACGCGCATCGGGGATGCTGGATCCGGACATCGGTGAAGGTTCTCCTCATGAAGTGAACTGTGTACGACGGGTGCGGCTGCCCTGGGCAGCGCCGACGTGGACGAACACCCCACCCTCATTCGTACCCGACCCAACGCTGGACGGGTAGTCCAGCGCCATCCCGGCTGTGCCGTTGGTACGCCGTTCTCGGCCCATTCGGATGACCTTCGGGACCGTCAATATCCGCGGGCCGGCTGTCGCGACGTGCCGGTGGCGGGTGCGGCCCGCCCGCGCCGCGCACCTATGGTCGGTGTCATGCCTGCGGACGTTCCGACGATCATCGCCACCTCTATCGGTTTCGACTCCCGTGGCCGTGATCGGTTCGATTGGGACGCCGGACCGATCTTCGACCTCGCTGCGGACCTGTCCGGGGCCGAAGGAACTCCGCGCGTCTGCTACCTCGGCACCGCAACCGGGGACAATTCGGCGTTGATCGCCGGGGTGTATTCCGCCTTGACGACCCGGTTCCACCCCAGTCACGTCGAGTTGTTCTCCATGCCGAACGTCGCGGACGTCCGCGAGCATTTCCTCGCCCAGGACGTCATCTGGGTGGGCGGGGGTTCGGTGGCGAACCTGCTGGCGCTGTGGCGGCTGCACGGCTGGGACGAGTACCTGTATGACGCGTGGCAGGCGGGCGTGGTGCTCGGCGGGGTGTCCGCGGGGTCGATCTGCTGGCACCTGGGCGGGACCACCGACTCCTTCGGCCCGGAGTTGCGTCCGGTGACCAACGGGCTCGGCTGGCTGCCCTACTCCAACGGCGTTCATTACGACTCCGAGCCGCAGCGGCGCCCGCTGTTCCACCGGTTGATCGGCGACGGCACCCTGCCCGCCGGCTACGCCACCGACGACGGGGTCGGGCTGGTCTACCGGGACACCGAGGTGGTGGAGGCGGTCGCGGACCGCCCAGGGTGCGCTGCGTACTTCATCAAGGCCGGCCCGGATGACCGAGCGGTGGAGACGGTGATCGAGCCGCGACGGTTGCGCTGACGCGGCCCCTCGTTCCCGCTGACGGCGGCAATGGGGTGACCAAGGACGGCGCCGCGCGTGCCGGGGTGGCCGACAGCGCCGGTAGCTCACTGATCGGGGATACCCGAACCGCTGCTCTACACTCTGCCGCGGAGGCGTGTCCGAGTGGCCGAAGGAAGCCGCCTTGAAAGCGGCCAGGTGTCAAAGCCTCGGGGGTTCGAATCCCTCCGCCTCCGCCATTTCGCTGGCCGCCCGGCCGGTCCACGACAGGCTCTCAGCGAGCCGTAGGGTGCCCGGGTGAGCCCGTTCGAGATCGTCGCGATCTTCCTGGCCGGCGTGGCGGCGGGAACCATCAATACGATCGTCGGGTCGGGCACCCTGGTGACCTTCCCGACGCTGCTGGCGTTCGGCTACCCGCCTGTGGTCGCGACCATGTCCAATGCCATCGGGCTGGTGCCCGGGAACGTGTCCGGGACCTGGGGGTACCGGCGGGAACTCAAGGGCCAGGGCGCCCGGCTGCGCTGGCAGATACCGGCGTCGTTCCTCGGTGCGATCACCGGTGCGTGGTTGCTGCTGCACCTGCCGGAGAGCACCTTCCAGAAGGTCGTCCCGGTCCTGCTGGTGATCGCGCTGATCCTGGTGGTCATCCAGCCGCGCCTGCAGATCGCCCTGCGTCGGCGGGCCGAGGCGGCCGGCCGGGATCACGCAGTGATGGGTCGCGGCCAGTTCGCGCTGTTGATCATCGGGACCTACCTGGTCGGGATCTACGGCGGCTACTTCGCGGCGGCCCAGGGGATTTTGCTGGTCGGGGTGATGGGCGCGCTGCTCGCGGAGAGCATGCAGCGCATCAACGCGGCCAAGAACATGCTGGTACTGATCGTCAACGTGGTCGCCGCGACGGCCTATACGATCGTCGCGCACGACCGGATCGCCTGGGCTGCAGCGGGTTTGATCGCGATAGGTTCGCTGATCGGCGGGTTCATCGGGGCCGGCGTCGGACGCAAGCTGTCGCCGGTGGCGTTGCGCGCCGCGATCGTGGTGCTCGGCCTGATCGCGTTGTGGCGGTTGCTGGCCTTCTGATCGGGCGCCGTGAGGGTTGATCAAGAAGGCGCGAACTCCAGCCGGACACCGACCAGCCGCACCGGCCGCCGGCGCTCGAAGCGCTCCAGCACGTCCAGCGCCGCCGACTCGACCAGCGCCGGATCGAGCGTGGGGGAGGCCAGTCGCGCGCTGTGCGTCGAGGTGAAGAACGGCGCGAACCGCACTTTCACCGCCACCCGCGCACCCGGCCGGCCGCCGGCTGCGACGTCCGTACAGACCCGGCGGGCCAGCGACGCGACCTCCGCGCGCACGTCATTCCAGTCCGTCAGGTCCTGCTGGAACGTCGTCTCTCGGCTGCGGGACCGTGGCACCCACGGCTCGCCGTTGACGGTTCGACGGCCGAGCCCTTGGCCGAGCTGTACCAGCCACGGGCCGGTCGCCCGTCCGAACTCCCTGGCCAATGCCTCGGGGTCGCCCCCCGCGAGATCGCGAACCAGTGGGTACCCGAGAGCGGCCAACTTCTGCGAGGTCCTGGCGCCGATGCCCCACAGCGCGCGGGTGGGCCGATCGAACATCACCTCGGCCCAGTTCTCGGCGGTGAGCCGGTACACCCCCGCGGGTTTGCCGAACTCGGTGGCGAGCTTGGCCCGCAAGGTGTTGTCGCCAATGCCGATCGAGCAGTGCAGCGCGGTCTGCTCCAGCACCGCGGCCTGGATCTCGCTGGCCAGGGACTCGGGATCGTCGGTGTCGGCGCCGAGAAAGGCCTCGTCCCAGCCGATCACTTCGACCACGACGTCGAACGAGCGCAGCACTTGCTGGACCGACGCCGACGCCTCCTCGTATTCGGAGTTGTCGGCGGGCAGGAACACCGCCTGCGGGCAGCGTTTCAGCGCGGTGCGCAGCGGGATGCCGGAATGCACGCCGAACTCCCGGGCCGCGTACGACGCGGTCGCCACCACGCCGCGCTGGGTCGGGTCGCCGGCCCCGCCCACCACCACCGGCAGCCCGGCCAGCTCGGGGTGGCGGAGCATCTCGACAGCAGCGATGAACTGGTCCATGTCGACGTGCAAGACCCACACGCCGTCCAGTCTGCGACCGCACCCCGACACCCGCGCTCAGCGCGGCAGTTCGTCGAGGCGCCGGGTCAGGTACCGGCGGTCGGCTTCGGAGGTGGCCAGGTCGAGCGCGCGCCGGTAGGCCTGCGCTGCTTCGCGGTGACGGCCGAGCCTGCGGAGCAGATCCCGCCCTGGTCGCGGGCACCAGGTGATAGCCGGTCAGCAGGCCGGCAGTGTCTAGTTCGTCGACCAGACGCAACCCCGCCCGCGGCGCTCGTCTCATCGCGACGGCGATGGCCCGATTCAGCGCGATGACCGGGCTGGGGTGCAGCGTCGGGACTGGAGGCTCTGGATCGTGCTGCGCGCCGGCGGACGCCCGGCTCCTATCAACTGCAGGCCGCGGGGTGAACGGGCCATCGGTGCAGATGACAGCATGTATTCCATCGCTTCTCCTTGGTGGTCGCCCAGGGCGGGCAGCGGACGGGAGTTGTCATCAAGACGTCAAACAGCGAACGCCGGGATCGACGCCTCCCGCCAATTCTTTGCTGCGAGGCCGGTCAGGATCAGTTGGAGTAGCTTGCCGACGCGGTGAGGAACACGTCGTTCTCCTCGGGCGAGCCAATGGTCACCCGCACGCCGCCGGTGGCGTCGGCGAACGCCCGGACGATCACCTTGTGCGACTCACAATGCGCGGCGAAGTCGGCAGCACGCTCCTTCAATGGCAGCCAGACGAAGTTGGCCTGTGACGGCGGGACTTCGTAGCCCTGCTCGCGCAGGGCCGCACTGACCCGGTCCCGCTCGCCGACGACCTGCTTCCAGCGAGGGGCCAGGTCGGCTTTCGCCGCCAGCGCGGCGAGCGCCCCCGCTTGGGCCAGGGTGTTCAGTGAGAACGGAACGGCCACCTTGGCCATGGCGGTGATCACCTCCGGGGCGCCGACGGCGTACCCGACCCGGAGGCCGGCCAGCCCGTAAGCCTTCGAGAGCGTCCGGAGCGAGACCACATTCGGCCGGTTGACCGCGAAATCCAGCCCGTCGGGAGAATCAGGGCTGACGTCGAATTCGCGGTACGCCTCGTCGATCACCACCAAAACGTCCTCCGGGATGGTGTCGAGAAAGTCAGTGAATTCGTGGTGGCGAATGGCCGTCCCGGTCGGATTGTTCGGTGTGCACACGAAAATCAACCTGGTCTGAGAATTGACGGCCTTCGACAGCGCGAACAGGTCGAGCTCGTGCCCGGCTGTCACCGGAACCCGGACCGCGGTGGCGCCCGTGATCTGCGTGACGATCGGATACGCCTCGAACGAGCGCCACCCGAACACCACCTCATCGCCCTCGCCGGCCGTCGCTTGTACCAACTGCTGGCACAGCGCGACGGACCCATTCCCGGCGATGACGTGATCCACCGGCGCTCCGGTGTGCTCGGCCAGGGCCCGGATCAGCGCCTGCGCGCCCATGTCCGGATAGCGGTTGATGCCCGCCGTCTCGTGGGCCACGGCGTCCGCGATGGCCGCGGCGATGGCCGGCAGAGTCGGGAAGGACAGCTCGTTCGAGGCCAACTTGATCGCGCCGGGCACGCTGCGGCCGGGGGCGTACGCGGGGAGTGAGTCCAACGCCGCTCGGGTCCGGACCGTCATGACGGTGACCTCCTTGTCTGTCGAATCTCAGTGGGTGCGCCATCACGCGCCGACACCAGGTGCGAGCCCACTGGTCGCGCTGCCACGCGAGTGGTCCAG
>JBBQJM010000134.1:0-9151 GCA_038325895.1 Mycobacteriales bacterium | reverse complement strand
GGGGGTGTGGGGGGCGGGGGGGGCGGGCGGGGGGGGGGGGGGGCGGGGGGGGGGGTGGTGTGGGGGGGGGGGTGTGGGGGGGGGGGGGGGGGGGGGGGGGGCGGGGGTAGCGCAAATCCCGCCCCGCGCTCAGAACATCGTGTAGAGCTGCGCGAGGGGCAGAACCTCCGCGGGAGCCGGGACGACAACCTCGCCGTCGATGGAGATTTCGAAGCTGTCTGGCTTGATCTTGATCGTCGGCAGCGCGTCGTTGTTGATCATCTGCGCCTTCCCGACCCCGCGGGTGGGGCGCACCGCGGACAGCTGCCGGCGCAAACCCAGCCGCCCGGCCAGTCCGTCCTCGATAGCGAACGGCGAGACGAACGACAGCGACAGGTCCGGTCCCACCGCATCGGTCAGCGCGGGGCGCATGAGCACCGGCTGCGGGGTCGGGATGGAGGCGTTGGGATCACCCAGCGCGCCCCACACCAGGCCGCCGCCCTTGATCACCACGGCCGGCCGGATCCCGAAGAACTTCGGTTCCCAGAGCACCAGGTCCGCGAGCTTCCCCGGCTCCACGGAGCCGATCTCGTGATCGATGCCATGCGCCATCGCCGCGTTGATCGTGTATTTCGCGACGTACCGCCGCGCCCGGAAGTTGTCGGCCGGCAACCCGCCCCCGATGTCGCCGCGCCGCGCCTTCATGACATGCGCGACCTGCCAGGTCCGGGTGATCACCTCGCCGATCCGGCCCATCGCCTGGGCGTCGGAGGAGGTCAGCGAGATCGCCCCCATGTCGTGCAGAATGTCTTCGGCCGCAATGGTTGTCGCGCGAATCCTGGACTCGGCGAAGGCCAGGTCCTCCGGCACTGCGGGGTTGAGATGGTGGCAGACCATCAACATGTCCAGGTGCTCGGCGACGGTGTTGGCGGTGTGCGGCAGCGTCGGATTCGTCGATCCCGGGATCACGTTCGGCAACCCGGCCAGGGTCAGGATGTCCGGGGCGTGCCCACCGCCGGCGCCCTCGACGTGGAACGCGCTGATCGAACGGCCGTCGATGGCCGCAATGGTGGAGGCGACGTAGCCCGCCTCGTTCAGCGAGTCCGAGTGCAGCGCGACCTGCAGTCCCCACTCGTCGGTGGCCCGCAACGCGGCGTCGATCGCGGCCGGGGTGGACCCCCAGTCCTCGTGCACCTTGTACCCACCGGCACCGGCCAGCGCCTGCTCTGCCAGACCCTCCATCGACACCGTGTTGCCCTTGCCCAGCAGCAGCAGGTTGATCGGGTACGGGTCGATGGACCGGTGAATCTTCTCCAGGTGCCAGGCGCCCGGCGTCACGGTGGTCGCCTTGGTGCCCTCACTGGGCCCGGTACCGCCACCGCCGAGGGTGGTGAGCCCGGTCGCCAGCGCCTCCACGATCTGCGACGGCGACAGCAGGTGCACATGGGTGTCGATGCCGCCGGCGGTGAGGATCTTGCCCTCGCCGGAGATGATGTCGGTGGACGGCCCGATCCGCAGCGCCGGATGCACCCCGTCGGCGATATCGGGGTTCCCGGCGCGGCCCAGCGCCACGATCCGGCCGTCGCGAATCCCCACGTCCGCGCGCACGATGCCCCAGTGGTCCAGCACGATCGCGTTGGTGATCACCGTGTCCGGGGCACCTTCGGCGCGAGTGGTGCTGCCCTGCGCCATGGATTCGCGGATCGACTTGCCACCGCCGAAAACGGCCTCCTCGCCGCCAACGGTGAGGTCCTGCTCGACCTCGATCCACAGGTCGGTGTCGGCCAGTCGCACCTGGTCGCCGACCGTGGGTCCGTACAGCGCCGCATAGTCCGCGCGGGGGATCTGCACCATCTAGAGCTCCTGCTCGGACTCGGACTTGATCTGGATGCCGGGAACCCGCCGTCGCCCCTTGAAGGCAACGGCGGCAACACTTCTGGACGCGCCCGGCTCGAACCGCCGGGACGTGCCGGACGGGATGTCCAGCCGGAATCCGTGCGCCGCAACACGATCGAACTCCAGCGCGGTGTTCGCCTCGGGCAGGTGCAGGTGCGAGCCGATCTGCACCGGTCGGTCACCGGTGTTGATGATCACCAACTCGATCCGCTCGGCATCGGTGCGATCGGCGTTCAGCTCGATGACCCCCGCCGCGGTGCGGATCGCCCCGGGCCCGTCAGATGATCCCGATGCCATGTGGGCCAACCTTTCTGCTCGGATGAATGCTGCCCGTCCGATGAATGATGCCCGGTCAGGCGATCGGGTGGTGAATGGTGACAAGCTTGCGACCGTCGGGGAAGGTCGCTTCGACCTGGACGTCCGGCAGCATTTCCGCGACACCCTCCATCACCTGATCACGGCTCAGCACCTCACGCCCGGCCACCATCAGGTCGGCGACGCTGCGCCCGTCACGGGCTCGCTCGATCACCCAGGTCGTCAGCAACGCGACGGTCTCCGGGTAGTTGAGCTTGACGCCGCGCTCGAGCCGGTCGCGGGCGACCATGCCCGCCACCGCCAGCAGCAGCTTCTCGGTGTCGGCCGGGGTCAGGTGCACCGGTGCCTCCCAGATCTCGGATGTAGCGATCCTTCGTTGTACAAGCTGTCATGCCGGGTCCGGTGCCGCACCGCAGGCCCGCCCCCGGGGCGGCGTTCGCGGACCAGGTAGTGGGCGAGCACATCGTCGCCTATCCCGCCGACGCCGTAGAATTCGGCCGCATCATTGGCCGCTCTCGCCCAGGGGACGGGGTGCTCGGTAAGCACGTCAGGGCAGGAGTTCGTAGGCCGGGAGGGTGAGGAAATCCACGAAACGGTTTCCGGTGCACAGGTCGAACAACAGATTCCGGGCATCGGCCAGATACTCACGACCACCTGGAGTTTCGGCCCAGGTGTCGGCGAGCCGCTCGGTCGCCGCGTCCAGCAGCCTGATGATCATCTCGGCATCGACCCTGCGACGGGTGTCCTCGAGAACCACCCGGTTCCGCCGCCACTGCCACAGCTGGCACCGCGAGATCTCTGCCGTCGCAGCGTCTTCCATGAGATTGTTGATCGCCACCGCACCGCTGCCGGCCAGCCAGTTCACCACGTACTCGAGCGCGACCTCGACGTTCAGCGCCAGACCACCGACGGTGACCGTCAACGGCAGGGACCGGATGTCCAGCAACTCCTTGGCACTCACGTGCGGCGGCGGGAGCGGAGGGTCGAGCTGGTTCACCCGCTCACCCAACACCTCGTCGAAGATCTCCCGGCAGATCGGGACCAGGTCCGGATGAGCCACCCATGATCCCTCGTAGCCGGCTTCGGCCTCTCTGGTCTTGTCCGCGCGGACCTTCGCGAAGGCTGCAGCGTTCACCTCGGCGTCCCGCCGGGACGGGATGAAAGCCGCCATCCCGCCGATGGCGTAAGCGCCGCGGCGGTGACAGGTGGCGACCAGCAGATCCGAGTAGGCCTTCATGAAGGGCGCGGCCATGGTCACGCTGCCGCGGTCCGGCAGCACGAATTCGGTGCCCGCGTCCCGGAAGGTCTTGACGATGGAGAACAGGTAGTCCCACCGCCCGGCGTTCAGTCCCGCCGCGTAATCCCTGAGCTCGTAGAGGATCTCGTCCATCTCGAAGGCGGCCCAGATGGTCTCGATGAGCACGGTCGCGCGAACGCAGCCGGCCGCGATGCCCAGAGCGGATTCGGCGTAGGCGAACACCTCGGCCCACAGCCTGGCCTCCAGATGGGACTCCAGCTTCGGCAGGTAGAACGCGGGCCCGGCACCACGGGCGAGCAGCTCGGCCGCGTTGTGGAAGAAATACAGCCCGAAATCGACCAGCGCACCGACCAGCGGGGCGCCGTCGATGGCGAGGTGCTTCTCCGGCAGGTGCCAGCCCCGCGGCCGGGTCACGATGACGGCAAGCTCGCCGTCCCGCAGTCGGTAGGACTTGCCATCCTGGTCGAGCATGATCGTCCGGCGGATCGCCTCGTACAGGTTGACCTGGCCGCCGATCACATTCGCCCAGGCCGGGGTGTTGGCGTCCTCCAGGTCCGCAAGCCACACCCTGGCACCGGAATTCAGTGCGTTGATCGTCATCTTGCGATCGGTCGGGCCGGTGATCTCCACGCGCCGGTCGGCGAGGTACTCCGGGATCGGCGCGACCCGCCAATCTCCGCCGCGGATGTCCGCCGTCTCGTCGAGGAAGTCCAGCGGTTCGCCGACCGCGACCCCGTCCCGCCGCTGGAGCCGCCTGGCCAGCAAAGCGTCCCGCCGGCCGGCGAACCGCTCGTGCAGGTCCGCGAGGAACTCCAGTGCATCGGGAGTCAGGATCTCCTCGACGCCGTCGACGGGCGGGCCGGAGACGGTGATCCGTCTGCTCACGATCTTCCTCTCGTTCGGGTGTTCCACGACGAGCTCTTTGGCACGTCGCGGAGGGCATCTCATCTTCGAGAATCGGAAGTGCTGTCCTTGTGCTCGGGTGCCCGCTTCTCCTCGGGTGCCCGCTGCTGCTCGGGTGCCCGCGGCTGCTCGGGTATCCGCGGCTGCTCGGGTATCCGCGGCGAACCGTGCACTGCGTCTCCGGCATCCTGGTGAACCTGCGGGGTCTCGCGTACCGCATCGTGCGCCGACACGCCCTCCTTCTCCTCAGCCTCGTAGATCGCGCGTTGCCTGTCCGAGTTGAGCAGCATGTTCAGCGCAATCGCCACGATCGCACCGGCACTGATGCCGGAGGTGAAGATCGTCTGGAACCAGTCCGGGAAGGCGTTGTAGAACGAGGACCGGACGATCGGGATCATCGCGATGCACAGCGAGATCGCCACGACGAGAATGTTGCGGTTGTTGAAACGAACGCTCGACAGCGTTCGCACCCCGCTCGCCGCCACCATCCCGAACAACGCGATTCCGGCGCCGCCCAGCACGGGCTGTGGAATGCCCTCCACGATCGCGCCCATCTTCGGCGTCAGACCCAGCAGGATCAGCACACCGCCGGCAAAGGTGGCCACGAACCGGCTGCGCACCCCGGTGATCGACACCAGGCCGACGTTCTGCGCGAACGCCGTGTACGGGAACGTGTTGAAAACGCCGCCGAGCACGGTGGACAGGCCGTCGGCCCGCAGGCCGTCGGCGAGCCGCCGGCTGTCGATCTTCACATCGACGATCTGCCCGATGGCCAGGATGTCGCCGGTGGTCTCGGTCATGATCACCAGGGCGACGATGCACATCGACACGATCGCCGAGACCTCGAACGTCGGGAAACCGAAGTGGAACGGAGTGCTGACTCCGACGGTGTCCGCCTCACCGACCTGATCCCATTGCGTCATGCCCAGCGGGATCGCGACGATGGTGCCGAGCACGATGCCCAGCAGGATGGAGATGCGAGCGAGCGCCGCGGGACCGAACCGCTCGATCAGCACGATGAACAGCAGGGTGCCGGCGGCCAGCGCGACGTTCTTCATCGGCGCACCGTCCGCGGTCACCAACCCGCCCGCCACCCAGTTCGCCGCGACGCCCATCAGCGACAGCCCGATGATCAGGATGACGGTGCCGGTGACCAGCGGCGGGAAGAACCGGACCAGCTTGGCGAACAGCGGTGCCAACAGCATCATGAAAAGGCCGGCCGCAATCACCGACCCGTAGATCGCGGTGACGCCGTACTGCGAGCCGATGACGATCATCGGCGCGACCGCCGCGAAGGTGCAGCCCTGCATCAGCGGTAGCCGCACCCCGAACCACTTGAACCCGATCGACTGGATGACCGTGGCAATCCCGGCGACGAAAAGGTCCGCCGTGACCAGGTAGCCCAGGTCACCCGGGTTCAGCTTGCCGGCGCCGATCAACGCGCCGCCGACCACCAGCGGAACCGCCACCGCACCGGCGTACATCGCCAGCACGTGCTGCAGCCCAAGGGGAATCAGTTGCCGCCACGGCGGAAGTTCGTCCACCGACTCCAGGGGTGTGCCATCCGGTGCGAGCTTGCGTCGAAATCCCATGCGATCCCCCCGAGGGTCGTCGGTGTGTCCCTGCCACAGACATGACCGGTGCAATCTCGCCCCGGGACATTGCCGTCGTGGGCGAAGGCGGTAAACGAGGTGTTACGGGTGAATCCGGGCCGGGCTGGATAGCGGAGCGCAGCCGATCGGCATCACCCGGCTGGTCGAATCAGCCCGAGATCATCGCGAATCAGATGAACGCGGCGATGCCCTCCCAAGCTCCTGGAACGACGGCCGCGTCGTCCCGCACGATCGACGCCTCGATCAGCCCGTAGGGACGGTCGGCCGCGTAGAAGACCTGGTTCGGGTTGTCCAGCCCCCAGGGACCGAGGTCGACCAGGAAATGGTGTTTGTTGGGCAAGGACAGCCGGATTTCCGCGATCTCCGGCACCGCCTCCAATGCGCCCTTGCCCATCGCGTACAGCGTCTGCTGCAGCGACAAACTGCGAGTCGTGGCGAACTCCTCCAGCAACGCCGCCCGCACGGCGGCGAACGCCTTGTCCCACTCGATGTCGCTGCTGGTGTAGAGCCAGTGGGCGGTGACGGCGGTGGCCAGGATCCGGTCAGTGGTTTCCACCAGCGAGGTGTAGTCCACGTCCGGGAACCCCCAGAATTCGCTCCCGGTCGACTTCAGTACCACCAGGCCGGTCAGTCCGGAGACGACGATTTCGGCGTCGCCGTCCATGCGCACCACGGTGGTCCGCGCCTCCGCGGTGCCCTTGGAGAAGGCGTGATCGTGGGCGCCGGCAGCGGTGGCGATCCGGTCCCAGGAGTACTGCTCCACGGCCATCCGCGCACCGGTCACCTGCTCGTACTTGCCCACGTAGTTCCGGGCCAGGCGTAGCGCGAACTCCTCCGGGGAGCTGAAGCCGCCGGTCCGAGCCATCGCGTAGACGGTGTTCTTCTGCGTGTCGGTGGCGATGACGGCGTCGTTCGCACCGGTCAGGTGGGTCGCGGCGAAATCGCCGATCAACTGGCTGGTGACGTTCACGTCGGTGATCTCGTGGACCGGGGTGCTGCGATCGACGTAGACCATCCGAATTTCGGCCTTGCCGTACTGGTTGGCTCCCAGGACGATCGCCATCCGCTCATCTCCTCCGTCAGCTGCGCACCGTGTCTTCTCTGGGGAACGCGCCGTGTTGATCTGTGTTGATCTCGAATCAGCGATCCGCCCGTCATGCTGACAACGCAATGTGTCGGTGATGTATCGCTGCGCGCATTTCTGTGCGACGGCGGCTGGGTCGAACCTCTGCGACGCACCGGGACCGTGGCCTGGCTTCTGGTGGTTGCCGCCACCACGTACCCCGCGGCCACCAGCTGCGGCACCAGCCGATGACCGGGCGCGCCGGCCAGGCCAACCACGGCCAACCACGGCCGCCCGAATACTCGCAGGACAGCTCCTCTCGTCGTGCCCGCTGCTGCGGGCTACTCCTCACGACGAGATGGCCGGGCGTCCTGTGACACCCGCTCGAAGCGGCCGGACGCTCAGCTGCCCAGGTACGTGGCGTACGAGTAGGTGCTGGCCAGCACAGCAATGTGATAGTGCGGCCGCCCGCCGTCGAGCAGGAATTGAATCGTGATGCTCGGGTAAAAGGTGGCACCGTGATTCGCACCGAAATACCCTGCGGTGGAAAGGATCAACCGGTATTCCCCCGGCGCGAGCGCGCTGGTATTCATCTGCTGGATGCGGCCATCGCTGTCCGTCACACCGCTGCCGCGGGCGATGAGAGTGCCATCCGGGCGGACAGCCTCCAGGGACGCAGGGATGCCGGCCGCCGGGCGGCCGGCCGTGGTGTCGAGGACGTGCGTGCTCAACCGGTCGATGATCGGGGTGGCGGTGGTTCCCGCAAGGTGATCATCGGTTGTCATGCCAGGAAACTATGCCACCGCGGGAGCACCAATTCGGGTGCCTTCGAACCTGTCGCTGATGTCACGAGGGCCGGGCGGCCGGCGGCCTCAGCAGGCCACGCCGGCGGGCCAGCGCCAGGCCGGCGCCAGCCAGGAAGACGGCGCTGGTCGTTTCCGGAGACATCACCCAGATGCCCGCCACCCGCCGCCCACCCAGGGCCGGCCCGGGAATGTTGGATTTCGGCACCACCGGGAACAACAGCCGCACCAGTCGGATGAAGCCAACAGTGAGGGCGGACATCCGAATGCGGACGCCCATCCGTAGCGACGACAGCCAAATATCGAGCAGTGTCCGCATGACGCCCTGACCCTTCCGGCTGACGTGCTGACCCGACAAACGTGCTCATCTGACAGCGACCTGATCGGGGAAATCGGCAGATCGCAGACAATTGTCCCGCGCGGGCGAGCATTCGTCAGCCTCTGGAAGTGCGGTATTTCACACCGGCCGCCGACGGCCGCCGGCCGCGGCGCTCCCAGGAATCCGGCAGCACGCAGATCCTTGACACCACAGCTGATCTGGCTGCCATGACGTCCGCCGAAAGGGGCGGACCCGACCCCTTCCGTGCTCGGCGTCACAATAGCGCTGGGACTTTTGGCACTGGCGGGCAGCGCACTCCCCGCGGGATAGTCCGGATTCGATTGAATAGAGCCAGGATCGTCACGCGCGAACGGAGGACCCATGCGGAGCTCTCCGCACCACATCACAGCGCCGCCGGACCCGCCTCCGGCTGAACCCGCGGGAACCGAGGCTGCTGCGGCCCCGGAATGGGCAGCGCTGCGACGAGCGCGACAGGAAGGCCCCCTCCTGTCGCTGGCCGCCGCCGAGGACGGGGTATTCCGGCTCTATCTTCCGTTGGCAAGGGCATTGGCGGCCGACTTCGTCGGCGGCGCTGCGGCGGCGCCAGTCGAAGTGGAGTGGGCAGCCGAACTCGCGTTGGCGAAGGCGGTACTGGGTTGGCCAGGCGATGACGGCCGCGGTTTCCAGGCCTACGCCCGGGCGACGATCATTGACCGGCTCCGCCGGCAGGCGCCCAGCCCTGGGCACCAGCGCGCGACCGCCGCCGCCCGATGGACGTCGACCATGCTCCCGACGGGTGGAGTCCAGATGGGCCGCTGACCCGACCGTTCCGAGCGGGCCGGACCCTGCCACGGTCAGCGGGTTCACGCCGCAGCAGTCGTCCTGACGGTCGGCACCACCGGCCGCCGCCACCGGGTCCCACCACCCGGTCAGCGGCCCCGGAGCATCTCGATGGTTGCTGTCAGTTGCCGTTGGACGCGCTTAGTAGTTTGCTGTGTCTAT
>JBBQJM010000133.1:0-9294 GCA_038325895.1 Mycobacteriales bacterium | reverse complement strand
CCCACGAGGTAGGAGGTGATCACCAGCGTGCAGAGCAGGGCGGCCGCCCCCCGCCTGGGCCGCCAGGCGAACGTCAGGCTGGCGGGGTTGCAGGTGTTGAGCCCGAAGCCGGTCTGGGTCAGCACGGCGGTCGGAGTGCTGGTCAGCGGTTGTGTGAGACCGACCAGACAGACCACGACCGTGTCCATGACCAACAGCGACCGGGTCGTCGGCCGGCGGCGCTGGAACAACCGCAGCACGGCCCAGCCCAGCGTCAGCACGCAGATCGGCACCTGCCAGCTGGATACTCGGGGGCTGAGCAGGCAGAACACGGCGGCGGCCAGCGCGGTGACCCACCTGATCGTCACCGCATAGCGGTCGATCAGTCGGCGGGTTCGCGACTCCGCCGAAATGGTGTCCCCTGAGCTGGTGTTGTCCGCTGAGTCGATGTCCGCGGGTGCGGTCTGCGAGCTTTCGTTCACGCTCCGTCCCCCCGATGTCTGGTTTGTCGTTCGAACGGATGATATTCCCGGTGGCGTGCGATCTCTAATGTGCGGAGCGCAGCTGGATTTTTTATGCTGCCCACCGACGAGGCCAAGGCCGAGGGGGGTGTCGTCGGCGGTCGGTGCCCAGCCGCGCCCCGGTCGTGGTTCTGTCCGGCCGTTCGCAGCCGGAACCACGACCGCGGGCGGGCCGGTCGGCATCATTCACACTGGTCCCCATGACCTCTACCGCGGACCGGTTGTCGACACTGGCGTCCTCCGTTCTCGGCGGCGAGCTGCCGATCCGCATCAGGGTCTGGGACGGTTCTATCGGCGGCGCCGAGGACGGGCCCGTTCTGGTGATCAACAACCGCAGGGCACTTCGCCGGCTGCTCTATTCGCCCGGCGAATTGGGGCTGGCCGAGGCGTACATCAGCGGTGACGTGGACGTCGAGGGCGACCTGGCGGAGGGCCTGTCCATGGTCTGGGCGGCCAACCGCAGCGGCCGGCTGGCCCGGCCGAAGTTGGGGCTGAGGGAATATCCGCGGCTGGCGGTCGGCGCGGTCAGGCTAGGCGCACTCGGCCGGCGGCCGCCGGCGCCGGGGGAGGCTGCCGCACTGCGTGGGCGCCGTCATTCCCGCGATCGCGACCGTTCGGCCATCGCCCACCACTACGACCTGTCCAATGATTTCTACGAATTGTTGCTGGACGAGTCGATGGCCTATTCCTGTGCCTATTTCGTCGACGGGCCGAGCGGCTCGCTGGCTGACGCGCAACGAGCCAAACTCGACCTGGTCTGTCGCAAACTCGGCCTCTCGCAAGGCAAGCGGCACCTGGACATCGGCTGCGGCTGGGGTTCGCTGCTGTGCCACGCGGCGGAGCACTACGGCACGGTCTCCACCGGCGTCACGCTGTCCCGCGCTCAGTACGAATTCGTCAGCAAGCGAATCGCCGATGCCGGGTTGGGCGACCGGGCCGGCGTGCGGCTGGCCGACTACCGGGAAATTGCCGGCACCGCTGCCGATCAGGGTGCCTATGACGCTGTGTCCACCATCGAGATGGGTGAGCACGTCGGGGATGCCGAGTACCCGGCGTTCGCACGGATCCTGCACGACGTGCTCCGGCCGGGTGGCAGGGCCATGGTCCAGCAGATGTCCCGGGGCGCCGTGGCCGCCGGCGGTGGGGCGTTCATCGAGACCTACATCGCGCCGGACATGCACATGAAACCAGTTGGCACCACGGTGTCGCTGATCGGCGACGCCGGTCTGGAGGTCCGTGACGTGCACGCGCTGCGCGAGCACTACCAGTGGACCGCGCAGGCTTGGTTACGGGCGCTGGAAAGTCGGTGGGACGACGCGATGGCGATGATCGGCGAGATCGGCGCCAGGGTCTGGCGGCTGTACCTGGTCGGCGGCGGGTTGGCGTTCGCCCAGAACCGGATGGGCGTCGACCAGATTCTCGCGGTCCGGCCGGGCGAGTCCGGCGAGACCCATCTGGAGCCGTCCCGGCGAGGCTGGGAGGCCTGACGGGGTGCGCCTCGGTCATTGCTGTGCTTCGGCTCTCGGACGACCCGGCCCGATCGGGCTGAGCATCGAGAACAAGCCCGAGATAACAGCGGCCTTGTCGGCACCGCGTCATCAGCGCCCGGCCGGTGCTCAACTCGGAGACCGGCTCAGAAGGTCCAGCGGGTCGCGCCGCCGGGCTCCTTCGTCATCGCGGCGACGCGTGCTGCACAGTGAACTCGTAGACGTGCCAGGGCGGCGGGCCGGGCGCTGGGGCGGTGTGCTCGTGGGTGAAGCCGCCGTCGGCGACAGTGTGTGCCACCCTCCTGCAGCGAAAACCGAGCGAGGCGCTGCAGCCGCGCGACGTCGTTCGTGTTCGGGCGGACGTCGTCCCAGTCCACCAGTCCAGTGGCGCGAGCTGGTAGAGGTCGGCGACATTCTTGACGGTCGGTACCTTCGCAGCCATGCCGGTAGGGACGCCGCCGGCCGTCGGTTCTCATCGGTTCGGAAGTTCGGGTGGGTAGGGTCGGGTCAGCGACCGCGCGGCCTCCTGCGAACGAGAGTGTTTGCCCGTGTCAAGGGTGAGCGGTTCGTGGGCCGCTACCCTCCTGAGCTCGAAAGGCCACGGCGATGACACCTCCTGCTGGCATCACTCTTACGGTGCTGGGCTGCTCGCTGGCCGCGGTCGCGCTGGTGATGGCGGTCTCGTTCGCGATCGGCAAGTCCACCGGCAAGTACTCGATCATCGATGCCATCTGGGGGCCGGGCTTCTCGGTCATCGCCGTGGTGGCGTTCCTGGTCTCGCTGGGCAACGGAGACCCGACGCTGCGGTGGCTGGTGCTGGCGATGGTCGTTCTCTGGGGACTGCGGCTCGGCGGCTACATCCTGTTCCGGAACAAGGGCCTGCCCGAGGACCCGCGCTACGAGGAGATGCTGGCCGATGCGGATGGCCCCGGGGTCATCGTCAAGAAGGTGCAGATACCGCAGGGCCTGACGATGTGGTTCGTCTCGCTGCCCGTCCAGCTGGCCATGGTGTTGCCTGGCCCGGCGGGCTGGGTGATCTGGCTCGGGCTGGCCGTGTACCTCATCGGGCTGTTCTTCGAGGCCGTCGGTGACGGTCAGCTCGCCGCGTTCAAGAAGGACCCGGCCAACAAGGGCAAGCTCATGGATCGCGGCCTGTGGCGGTACACCCGCCACCCCAACTACTTCGGTGACGCCTGCGTCTGGGTCGGCGTCTTCCTCACGGTGTCGTGGACCTGGGTGGGCTGGCTGACGATCCTCTCGCCAGTGCTGATGGTCTGGCTGTTGACGGCGAAGACCGGGAAAGCGCTGACCGAAAAGCGGATGTCCTCGACCAGGCCGGGGTATGCCGACTACGTCGCGCGGACGTCGGGATTCTTCCCGCTCCCGCCGAAGAAACTGCCGTCGACCCGGTAGCCGCCCCGGCGGCCATCTGCTGCCGGCGCTGGGCGTCAGGACCTGTCGACACGACACCGTTCGCACTGATGACAGGATCGCCCTGGTTCACCGCCCTGTGCAGGGCCAGCGACCACGACTTCACCGAGTTCGAATGCAACCTCCCTGCCCACCGGAACCGGCGACGAAACGCCATGCCGCCGTTAGTGTCCCGCGCCGCCACGATGCAGGCGGTACCGGCCGATGCCGCGCAGATGATCGCCGTCACGGCAAAGGCTCCGGCTTACAGGACTGCCGATCGCCCGGTGACAACCGCCAATAGATCGACCAGCCGAACCCGACGCTGGCGTTCGGCGTATTGATGCCGGTGGGCTTGCTGACCTGGACCCGGACACCGTCCGAACACTTTCTGCAGCATGGTCGTCAGCCGCTCGCTGTCGTACTTGTACCGAAACCTGCTCAGGATGCCGGCGTTGTCGAACATCTCGGCGCCGCGAGTCGCGTACAGATTCCGCAGCTCGTCGACCGGCAGCCCCAGGGGACAGGCCCGATGCGATGACCGCGCCGCTGCTCGTGCCCGCGATGTAATCGAAGTAGTCCGCAAGAAAACGAAGTCGTCACCCGCCCCAATTCTCGGTGGAGCAGGTTCGCCATCGTGGCGAGAATCTCCAGGGTCAGCGCTCCGCGGATACCGCCGCAGGGCCAGCACCTTCTTGGGATCCGCACCGACTGCTCGGTCACGAAAGTTCATCACGCGACCCTTCTCCTTCATCAACGGTCGCTCGCGGGCATTTTCGCGGTGTGGGTGTCGACCTACTACAACCCGCGTTGCTGGATCGAGATCAAGATCTCGTACTCCGGCAGGCTCCAAGGTGTCAACCACGACTATCGCTGCTGAGGCGAGAGCAGCCGCTGGACAGGGCGCGTTCATGGGGGAGGTCCGCCAGCGGCCTCCCCCATGAGTCTCACGTGCGAAGGTCGATGGTGGCCAGGTCGCCGCCGCGGATGTCCACCCGGACCAGGTCGTTCCCTTCCCGGTCGAGTGCCCAATAACTCCCTTCCAGCAGTTCGGCGAAAACTGCTGCGGTCACGTGATTCTCGCTGCTGCCGGTAGCGGCGCGGTGCCACACGCCGGTGTGGATCGAGATCGGCGGTTCGTGCTCCGAGCGCAGGAACAGCTCGGTGCCCACCGCGGAATGGTCCATGGTTGCGACCAGCGCGCCGACCTCACCACCGATGTCGAGCACAGGCGGTCCGCCGTGGACATGCGGGTGGGTTACCGCTGTGCTGGTGCCCACACCTGCCGTGCTCATGCCGACACCGACAGCGGCACGACCCGGTAGCCGCTGACCGGGTGGTCCAGGTACGGGAACGTCTTCAGGTAGCTGACGGTGTCCGGCGGATTCGGGCCGTCGGTGAGGTCGGTGAGCACGCCGGACGCGCCGTCGGGAACGAACGTCGGGTCGACCAGCGGGTACGTCGCGCCGGCCACCGCGCGCAGCTCGATCGCCACCACATTGTCGAAAACCCTGCGCCCGTTCGGGAATCCGGCAAGGTCGCCGGCCAGAATGCCGTTGATATGCGGGCGCGGGCTCGGTGGGACCGCCACGTTGAGCCGCAGCAGGTCCGCCTGGGTCTTACCGGTGTAGTTCTGGAAGCCCGGAATGAGTCCTTTGGGAATACCGGTCAGCAAGATGGCCAGCAAATCCGCGCGATCGGCCTTGAGTGTCGCCAGCTGCGGGAACACTCCCGGATAGAGTGCCGGCAACAGCCGGGCGAGCTCTGGTTGCGCGACATACTTGGCGAATTGCGAATCCTGGTACGGGGCCAGCCGGTTCCACCTGTCCTTCTGACTCATCGGCACGATGACCTCGTTGAACAACGGATTGGCCAATCGGGACACCTGAGTGAACGGTCCTGTCCACTGCTCCCGGTTCTCGTCCCGGTAATGACCCTTCTGCCGGTGCGCCGAGGCCCACACGCCGATCACCGACCTGGCGTCCATCACGTCGTTCGGGCGGTAGCTGTTCCTGGTCAGCTGGGTGATCGGCACCTGAATCGCGATCGTGTGCACGTTGAAGGCGCGCAGCGCATTCACCCCGGGAGCCGCCGGCGTCGGGATGACGTGCAGATTCTGGAACGGCCGCAGCACGGCCAGGTCGAACACCGACCCCAGGTCGACGTAGAAACCGTCCAGCCGCTGACCGGCGAACACCGAAATGCCGTCGCCCACCTTGTTGATGGCCGCGTTGGCCAGATCGGCATACTTCGGCGTCGACCGGGGTCCGATGTTGCAGGGCGGCGTCGGCAGCTTCCTGCCCAGCTCCTTTCGCCGGCCGCCACGGACCTCCGTCAGGGTGTAGGTCTGCGGTCGATTGAAATTCGCGCTGGACAGGGAATCGATCGGTCCGGTGTTGTACAGGAACGTGTCCGGATTGCGGACCGTGGTTTTGAAGCGGAATTCGTAGACGACGTCGGCGCGGCCGTCGCCGGTGTTGTCGATGTTGATCCGGTAGAGCACGTCGTCACCGAACTCGAAGAAGTTCGGCCCCCCGGCGGGATCCTCCAGCGGGATGTAGTTGCTGATGATCGTCACGGTGTCCGGGCGGTCGGGGCTGACAAAGGCATAGGTATCGGTGTTGTCGGCCACGGGATCCTTGGAGATCTCCGGCGCCTCGCGGTGGGACGACATTGCGGGTTCCTTTCGGTTCCGGTCGGGAGTCAGGGTCGGGAGTCAGGGTCGGGAGTCAGGGTCGAGAGTCAGGATCGAGAGTCAGGGTCGGGAGTCAGGATCGTGTGGGTCAGGACAGTCGGGATCCGGCGGCGTGCAGGATGCGGTTGACAAGCTGGCGATCGGTGACGATGACCTCGTCCGTCCCGTGCAGGATCGAGACCTCGCCGCGCTGTGCGTCGTGCACGCAGAACATCACCGGCCCGATATCCGCACTCCCGGATCCGGCCGAGACCACCGGGAACTCGGCGGCCGCCGCTGGTTCCACCGCGACCGCGGTTCCGCTCAGTGCTGTCATCGGCACGGCGACCGCGGCGCCGACCGCGGCACCTGCGCTGGCGCGTAACAGGTTTCGACGTGACCAGTCCTTCATGAGCCCTCTCCCTGCCTCTGGCGGCCGGCTTTTTCGGTCCGCTCATCGACTGTTCGTTCCGGAGCGGGTAAAGGATGGGCAAGAAGTTTCACCCAGCGAGGGGGGCCTGCAGGTCTGGATCTCGGCCGGTGACTGGGAGGACGCGCCGTACCACCCGGACGCGTTCACCATCAACACAGGTGACCTGCTGGCGCGCTGGAGCGGGGACCGCTGGAAGTCCAACCGGCACCGAGTGCTCCCGCCGCAGGCCGACGCACCCGACGAGGACCTCGTGTCGCTGGCGACGAACGCCTCGAGTGTCGGCCTGCCACCGCGATCCTGGAGGCGTGGGCTCCCGGTGTCGAGGGCGGGAACGCCGTCGCCGACGTGCTCTTCGGCGAGGTCAATCCCGGCGGTAAACTGCCGGTCTCGTTCCCGCGGGCGGTGGGCCAGGTCCCGATCTAGTGACCGTTGCGCGTGCTGTTCAGCTTCGTCGGTGGAACCGGGCACGCGGAGCCGCTGGTGCCGGTCGCCGCCCTCGCGGTGCGCGAGGCCGGCCATGAGGTGGCGTTCACCGGGCACGAGCGCTATCTGCCACCCCTGGCGTCCCGGGGATTCCGCACCTTCGCGGTCGACGGCGGGAGCGGCTGGCCGCCCCCGGCCGGTCGGCTGCCGCCGGTGGAACCCAGCCAGGAGAACGAGGACCGGGTGATCAGCGAGTACTACCTCGGCGAAGTGGCCCGCCGTCGGGCAACGGGGTATGCCGACCTCTACGCCGATGGCGACTCGATCTCGTCGTTCGTGACGAATGGATATCGGCGCAGCCGTTCTCGCCGAGGCCAACGGGCTGCCGCACGTCGTGGTGCTGGTCTTCGCGGCCGGCTCCTTCCTGCGGCCGGCGGTGGTGGCCGAGCCGCTTGCATCGCTCCGCGGCGAGCACGGGCTGCCGCCCAACCCGGGGCTGCGGAACCTGGCCGGCGATCTCGTACTCTGCCCGTTCCCGGCGGGCTTCCGGGACCCGGCGTTCCCGCTGACGGCGAGCGCGCGGCTGTTCCGAGCCGCCGATCCTGTCGGGCCCGATGCTGTTGGGCCCCAGGCAGTCTTGATGCCGACATGGTGGACCGATCTGCCCGACCGGCCGGTCGTGTACGTCACCCTGGGGACGATCTTTGCGCTGGAATCCGGTGACCTGTTCGAGGGGCTGCTCACCGGGCTCGCGGAGCTGCCCGTCGAGGTGATCGCCACAGTGGGGCGCGACCTCGATCCGGCTGAGCTCGGCCGTCAGCCCGCCGACGTCCACGTGGAACGTTGGCGGCCGTCCGCACAGGTGTTGCCATGGTCCGCCCTCGTGGTCAGCCACGGCGGTTCGGGCACCGTCGCGGCGGCGCTGGCGCACGGATTGCCGCAACTGGTGACCGCCATGGATGCCGACCAACTCCAGAATGCCGGCCGCATCACCGATCTCGCGATTGGCCGAGCACTGCAGCCGGTCACCTGCACCCCGGCACAGGTGCGCGACGCAGCCGCGGCCCTGCTGGAGGACCAGCGGGGGCGACTCGCTGCCCGCCGGCTGCATGCCGAGATGGCAGCGGTGCCCGCGGTCGACACCGTGATCCCGGAGCTGGAACGGCTGGCCGGAGTTCAGTCGGGCTGACCGTCGCGCAGCTCCCGGACCAGCGAGGACACCACGGCCTTCAGGCTGCCGTCGTTCGCTGCGGCGACCCGCAGCTGGCGCTGGTAGCTGGCGCCGCGGGCGACGATGTCGCGGATGTTCTCCAGTTCGGCGGTGCAGGCCAGCGCCCGCGCCACCGGCGCCAGCATGGGCAGCAACTCGTCCAGGTCCTCGGTGACCAGCCGCTCGTCACCGGCGGCGTTCTGGATGATGATCGCGTCCATGCCGTACCGGGCCGCCCGCCACTTGTTCTCGCGGACGAACCACGGCTGCAGGGTGGGTACCTGACGACCGGCGTCCAGCTCCCGGGAGAAGTGCTCGACCAGGCATTGGGTCAGCGCCGCGATGGCGCCGATCTCCCTGGCCGTGGAGATGCCGTCGAAGGTGCGCACCTCGATGGTGCCCCAACGGGGCGACGGCCGGATGTCCCAGCGCAACTCTCCGAGTTCGTCGATGACGCCGGTGTGCAGCATGTCCGCGACCATGCCCTCGTACTGCTCCCAGGTGGTGAACTGAGGGGGCAGCCCCGCGGTCGGTAGCTGCTGGAACATCAGCGCCCGGTTCGAGGCGTAGCCGGTGACCTCACCCGCCCAGAACGGGCTCGACGCGCTCAGCGCCTGGAAGTGCGGCAGGTAGGTCAGCAGGCCGTCGATGATGGGCAGCACCTTGCGGCGGTCCTCCACGGCTACGTGCACGTGCACGCCCCAGATCATCATCTGCCGCCCCCACCACCTGGTGCGGTCGATCAGGGTGTCGTAGCGCTGTTTGCCGGGGGTGACCTGCTGCTGGAACCACTGGCTGAACGGGTGGGTACCGGCCGACATCAGTTCCACGCCAAGCGGTTCAGCGTGGCCGACGACCTGCTCGACCAGCCTGGTGAGGTCGGCAACGGCGTGCCTGGCCCGGCGATGCGGGGCCGTGACGATCTCCACCGTGTTGGTGAGCAGCTCGTTCGTCACGTGCGGGAAGCCTTGCGGAGCGCCGATCCGGGCGAGCAATTCCGGCGCCGCCGGGCTCAGCTCGCCGCTCCGGCGGTCGACGCAGGCGATTTCCCACTCGATACCCAGGCGTGATCGCTCCGAGTGGGCGAAATCGATACCCATGTGATCTTGGCCAACTTTCGGGGCGGCGGCAGGCGTCAACTCGCGGCGAGCTTAGTC
>JBBQJM010000132.1:0-9320 GCA_038325895.1 Mycobacteriales bacterium | reverse complement strand
CAGTTCACGTGCCCGCCGTCTCCCCTGAACACCGTCCTCCGGACGCCTCGAAGCCCCGACCCATATTGCGGATCGGGGCTTCGAGGTGGCTCAGCGCTCGCCCGCATGCGGTTGCCGATCAGTACTCGCAACCACGACTGCGCTGTGGGCAGATCAGCCGGCGGAGGCGCAGGCCCACGGCGAGGTGCCACGGGAGGCGGCGACGTTCTCGGCGACGGCAATCTGCTGCTCCCGGCTGGCGAGATCCGGACGCGACGCGTAGGCGTCGCCGCCACCGCTGCCCCAGGTGCCGAGGTCGAACTGCAGGCCACCGTAGTAGCCGTTGCCAGTGTTGATGGACCAGTTGTTGGTGGACTCGCAGTTGGCGATGCCGTCCCAGTTGACGCCGCTGGAGCCCGAGGAGGCCGGCGCGGCTGAGCTGCTGCCCGAGGAACTCGAGCCGCTGCTCGAGGAGCTCGAGTTGCTGCTGGACGAACCCGAGTTGCTGCTGGACGAACCCGAGTTGCTGCTCGAGGAACCCGAGTTGCTGCTGGAGGCGGTGTACACCGGCTTGGTGCCAACGGCCACGATCTTCGGCAGGGCCGTGGTGACCGCAGTGCGGGCGACCTCGGTCTTCCCGGACTCAGCGCCATTGGTGCTGGTCACCTGGTAGGTCACCTGGTCCGTGCCGGCGGAACCCTCCTGGGTCACGCTCGACGAACCCTCGTCCAGGTTGGCGTCCTCGACCTGCTGGTCGGCGGGCTGCGCGACCGGAACCTGCTCGGTCACCGTGGTCTGGGCGACCCGATTCACGGTGACTGCGAGACCCTCGCTCAGCGGGGTCTCCGCGGCTGGGCTCACCGTGTCCAGCGCGCCGAGCGTGAGCTGCTGCTCATTGAGCAGCTCGCCGACCGTATTGGCGGCGGACTGCAGGTTGACGGCAGGGCTGGCGCCGTCGGCGAGAGAGGTGGCGAAGAGGGTTTCCGCGGTGACGGCCAGGCCGCCCAACGGGAGCCCGCGCGACCGGTCAGCGGACAGGGCGAACTCGCCCGGGTTCTGGCCGAGCTCGGCCAGCGCCTCTTCGACGGTCGTCGCGGTGGTCCAGACCTCCCGCTGCTGGCCGTCGATGGTCAGGGTCAGCAGGCGGCCGCGCTCCAGCGCGATCTGCGAACCGTCGGAAAGCTCGGTGTCAGCCGCGGGGGCCAGCACGTCGTGCTCGGAGACCGACAGTCCGGCGGACTCGAGCGCGCCCTCGACCGATCCGGCGTGGGTGCTCACTTCCTGCTGCTGTCCGTCGACGGTGATGGTGACGGTCTTGCCGGCGGCGGTGTAGACGCCACCACTCAGTGCGAGGGCCACGACCAACGCGGCCACGCCGAGCAGAACCGGCTTGCGCAGGCTCCGGCCGGTCCTGGCGGCATGGGTGGCAACGTCATCGTTGTCGTGCGAAAGGCTTTCGTCTAGAAGATCGGTACTCTGCGTGTCAGCGTTGGAGGTCAAGTCTCAATCCGATTTTTTGGTAGTGTCCAGGCAGGGATCAAGGCACGGCGGTGGTACCACACAATTTCTTCGATACCCGACAGGTAGGTATAGTTTCGGCTTCCGCCGAGCCAGTCGGCTAGTTCCCGACTTGCTCGGGGTACTCGGCCTCTACCTGATCCGCTGCGCTTGATGGTTTCCCATCCCAGCTGCTATCACGAAACAATAACGGACCGGCAACCATTGTGGTACCCCTGCGTTGGAATTGTGGCGCAAGCCTCATCGAAATATCAGCCATTTTGTGGCGCCTGCCACCATTCCGCGCCAGGCAGAGCCGTGACGGGGTGGCCGCGATCACTTTTCCTGGCTGCTCGGGTGACGGGCGCCACGTTTCGTTGGGTGGCATTGGGGTCACTCTGGACCCCTCGGCGGTCGCCGACTGTTATCACAGCGACGGCAACCGGCCGACATCGACCGCCGCGATCTTTCGACGCCGCATCCGACGCGCCCGCCGCCCGACTCGACAGGGCAACCCGCCTCCACTTCGAGGTCATTCCCCTCGAGCTCCGTTGATCTCCCTCCAGTTGCTTGAGCGAAAGGAGCCCGCGCCGCTGAGTACGGCACGGGCTCACCTCGGAGATCGCGGTGACTCGGCCCGCTCCTCACTCGATGGCCATCGAGTGAGGAGCGCACCCGGGATCAGCCGGCTGCGTAACCGCACGCCCACGGGGACAACCCGCGCGCGGCGTACACGCGTTCGGCAATCTGGATCTGTTGGTCCTTGCTGGCCAGGTCGGCCCGCGGCGCGTACTGACCGCCGCCGTTGCTCAGCCAGGTACCGCTGTCGAATTGCAGGCCGCCGTAGTAGCCGTTGCCGGTGTTGATGGACCAGTTGTTGCCCGACTCGCACGTGGCGATCGCGTCCCAGTTGACGCTCCAGCCGCCGGAGTTGCTCGGCGCAGCGGCGGGCGCCGGGTCCGGGGCGGCGGCGGGAGCGGGAGCGGGGTCCGGGGCGGCTGCTTGTGGCGGGGTGGCAGCGGACTGCTGCGCGGGTTGGGCGGCGGGCTGAACCGCCGGTGTCTGTTTGGTACCCACCTTGGTGATGGTCGGAATGGCCTCGGTCAGAGTGCGGCGGGACACCTCTTGCGGAGCGGCGGCCTGCCCATTGGTCACCGTGGTGCGCAGGGTGATCTCCACCGAGCCAGGCCGGCCTTGCTGCACCACCGTGGTGGTGCCCGCAGCGAGCGAGCTGTCGTTCTGCCGCTGGTCCGCCGGTTGACCGACCTCTTGGGTCTGGGTGGTGGTCTGATAGCTGATCCGGGTGACGACGACTTGCAGGCCGTCGGCGACGGGCGTGGCCGCCGCCGGGGTGACCGTGTCGTCCGCACCGAGGGTGACGCCGGCGGCGGCGAGCGCGTCGCCGACGGTTCCGCCCTCGACCACCTTGCTCACGGCCTGGTCAGTGCCGACCGCCAGGTTGACCGTCGGCAGGGTGACCACGGAGATCGCGGCGCCGCCGGTCAGCGGTGCGTCAACCGCCGGGGTCACCCGGTCCGCCGGCCCGATCGTGATGCCTTGTTCCGCCAAGAGCGCGCCCACGGTGGTGGCCGGCGTACTGATTGTCGCCGCCGCAGCGCCACGGGCGGTGAGGGTGACGGTGTGCAGGGTCAGCGCGGTCACGGTCAGACCGTCGATGGGGATCGCGCGGGCCCGATCGGCCGACAACTGGAAAGCCGACGGGTTCTGGCCCAGCTCGGCCAGCGCTTCCTCCACCGTCGACGCGGTCGTCCAGACCTGTCGGGTCTGGCCGTCGACCGTCAAGGTCAGCAACCGGCCACGTTGCAGCGCGATCTGCGACCCGTCGGAAATGGGATCGTCCGATCCCGGGGCGAGTGAGTCGTGCTCGGACACCGTCAGACCGGCGGCATCCAACGCTCCGGCCACCGAACCGGAGAACGTGCTGACCTCCTGCGCGGTCCCGTCAACCGTGATGGTGACCGTCTTGTGCGTCGTGGCGTATGTGCCGCCGGCGACCGCGAGCAGACACACCAGCGCCGCTGCACCGATCAGGACCGGCTTACGCCAGCGCGGCGTCGCTGCGGCGTGCGCGGGACCCGGGTCCGCCACTTCGCGGTCCGGGTCGCCGGCGTGGCTGACCGGAGCGTCGCCCGGGTCGACGTGCGCTGCGTCGTCACCGCTGTGGGAGGTGCCCACCTGATCGCTGGTCGAGGTCACTTCACGTCCGAACGTCGTAGCGACCGGGCAGGCGACCAGGCACGTCAGGACTCACTGAGCACCCCACTGAGCGCCCAAGGCGCCGCGGAGCACACAAAAGGCAGGGCTCGTCCCCATCGGCCAGCGCGGACTCACCCGCGCCGGCGTCGATGCCGACCAGTCCTGCCCCATGACGCACCCGGGACTTCCCCATCCCGGCTGTTATCACAGGAGGGTAACGGCGAGGGCACAGCGAGGCAACCATGGGAATCCGCACATCACGGTCATGACCCGGTCAAGGTGACGAGACCTGACAGATAATTCGTCATAAATCGGGCAGACCGTACACACTTCGTGTGGTGAGTGTCACCGAATCACACAGCTCGTCCAACGCAACCGACCGGATGCCGGCCAGTGCGCGCACGGTGTAGGGCAGCGCGAACGGCTCATTCCGCTTGCCCCGAAACGGGTGTGGGGTGAGGAAAGGGGCATCTGTCTCGACCATCAGCAACCCGTCCGGCACGACCGTGGCCGCTTCGACGAGCGAACGCGCATTGCGAAAACTCACCGGGCCGGCGAACGAGACCACGTAGCCGGCCCGGACGCACTCCCGCGCCATGGCGGCGTCCCCGGAGAAGCAATGGAAGATCACCGTCTCCGGCGGGCCTTCGCTGCGCAGCATCGCCAACACGTCGGCGTGCGCGTCGCGGTCGTGAATCATCAGCGGCTTCCCGAGCCGCTTCGCCAGGTCGATGTGCCAGGCGAAGGCCTCGGCCTGATCGGCGGGGCCGGCGTAATCCCAGTAATAGTCCAGGCCCGTCTCGCCGATGGCGACCACCTTCGGGTCCGCGGCCAAGAGTTCGAGCTCGGCGCGGGCGGCATCGTCGAGCCGGTCGGCCCTGGTCGGATGCAGCCCGACCGCGGCGAACACCGCAGGATGCCACCCGGCCGCCCGAACCACCCAGCGGGCGGAGGCCAGGTCGTCGGCCACGGTGACGACGCCTCGCACCCCGACGGCCGCCGCGCGGGCCATCGCCGCGGCCACGTCGTCGGCGTCGGCGCAGCCGCAGGCATCCAGGTGGGTGTGCGTGTCGATGACGGGCGCAGGCAGCGGTTCCGGAGCCGCCGCCAGTGGGCGGTCCGCGACCGCGGGGTGAACCTCGCCCGTCACCGGGTCTGGCCCGATGGCTGCGTTCCTCGTCGCATCGGCGGCCGGCCGGCGACGACCAGTTGCAGTACACCCGCTGTCCGGATGTCCGCGCGGCGAGCGCGTTCGGGGCGCGCGCCCGGCGGCAACACGCCGGTCGCGCTCTCAAACCCATCGTGCGAGTGCATCGGTTGCTCGTTCCGCACCGGTGTCCTGCTCGTCACCCGACGGGAGCCCACGGCGGGCCGGTTTCCCCGAGTTTCGGATCCAGCTTGCTGAACAGCGGAGTCGGTTTGACCAGCGGCCGGCCTGGTTCGATCTCCCGGCGGGCCCAGACTGCCTGTTCGGCCGCGTAGTCGCCGGTGAGAACCGGATAGTCGACCACCTCGGGCACGCCAACTCCCTCGACATCGTCGGCGAAGTCGGTGACCTCGCGAACCTCCGGTTGGGCGGCCCACACTCCGGTACCACCCAGCGCCGAGAAAACCTGCTGGGCAGAATGCGGAATGAACGGGGTCAAAAGGGTTTTCGCGTCGTCGACCACTTGCAGTGCGGTGTGCAGGACAGTGCCCTGACGTTCGGGATCGTCGCCGAGCTTCCACGGCTCGGACTCGGAGATGTACTTGTTGGCCAGGCTGACGATCCGCATCGCCTCGCTGGAGGCGGCTTTGAACCGACTGCGCCCTAACAGATCTCCGACCGTGCTGAAGGCCTGGGCCGATGCCCTGAGCAGTTCGTTGTCGATCTCGGAAAGCGTTGCCGGGGAGGGTATCTCGCCGAAGTTCCGATGCGCCATGGAGATCGAGCGATTGACCAGGTTTCCCCATTCATTCGCGAGTTCGAAGTTGTTGCGCCGCACGAACTCCTCCCAGGTGAAGTCGGCATCCTGGGTCTCCGGGCCGGCGACCGCGATGAAGTACCGGAGCGAATCCGGGCCGTACTCACGCAGGAAATCGCCGACGTAGATCACCGTCTTGCGGGAAGTGGAGAACTTCGACCCGCTCATCGTCAGGAACTCGCTGGACACCACCTCGGTCGGCAGGTTGAGCGCGCCCAGCCGCCCCGGAGCGCCACCGCGCTCGCCCTGACCGTCGTAGGCGAGCAACTCCGCCGGCCAGATCTGCGAGTGGAAGGTGATGTTGTCCTTGCCCATGAAGTAGTAGGCGCGGGCGCCCACGCTGTCCGGCGACCACCACTTCTCCCACGCATCGGGGTCTGGCCGGCCGTGATCTCCGAACCGGCGGGCCCACTCGATCGACGCGGACAGATACCCGATGACGGCGTCGAACCAGACGTAGAGTTTCTTGTCCGGGCGTTCCCGCCAACCGTCGAGCGGAACCGGGATGCCCCAGTCGATGTCCCGGGTCATCGCTCTTGGCCGCAGGTCGTCGAGCAGGTTGAGCGAGAACCGCAACACGTTGGGGCGCCAGTCGTTCCGGGTGCGCAACCAGTCCCCCAGCGCCTGCGCGAGCGCGGGAAGATCGAGGAACAGGTGCTCGGACTCGGTGAAGATCGGTGTCTCGCCGTTGATCTTGGACCGCGGGTTGATCAGGTCGATGGGATCGAGCTGATTGCCGCAGTTGTCACACTGGTCGCCGCGGGCTCCGTCGTAGCCGCAGATCGGGCAGGTTCCCTCGATGTACCGGTCGGGCAGGGTGCGACCGGTCGACGGTGAGATGGCCGACATGGTGGTCTTGGGCACCAGGTAGCCGTTGCGGTGCACGGTGCGGAACAGCTCCTGCACCACGGCGTAGTGGTTGCGGGTGGAGGTCCTGGTGAACAGGTCGTAGGACAGCCCGAGGCCCTGCAGGTCCTGGACGATCACCCGGTTGTACCGGTCGGCGAGCTCGCGCGCGGTCACCCCCTCGGCGTCGGCCTGCACCAGGATCGGGGTGCCGTGCTCGTCCGTCCCCGAGACCATCAGGACGTCGTTCCCCGCCATCCGCTGGTAGCGGGAGAAAACGTCGGCGGGTACGCCGAACCCGGACACGTGGCCGATGTGGCGGGGGCCGTTGGCGTAGGGCCAGGCCACCGCGGTGAGGACGGGAGAGCTCATTCCGATCAGGTTAGTGCGCTGTGCTGTCGGGGCGAGTCGTGGTGTGCGCCGCCGGTCCCCCACACCCGCCGCTCACGGCTGCCCCCGCGCCTGTGCGTCGCCCCTTTCTGGCGCGGATCAACTTCCTGGTTGCGCATGAAGGTGCCGGTTATGGGACTGGTGTGGCGGGTGTAGCCCATTTCATCCGCGCGGTGGGGCTGGCCGGGTCAGTAATGCCGGGGTCCGCTGAGGCCGGGGGTTTGCGAGAGGCTCGTTCGACGGTCGGGTTTCCGCCCGCTGCGCCGAGTGCGGCGTACTGACCCGCGGCCGATCAGGAATGCACTAGTCACCTGGAGTTGTCCCCATCCACGCGAGTTGTGCACATTTCGGCGACGGACGTTGGACGCACCCGGCCGCCCGCGGAGGGTGTCGGCATGCGGACGTTGGCTGACCGTCGTCAGATCTCGGCGTTGTTCGTCTATCACGGTCCGGTCATCCTCGCCCGGGACGCGGACGCGTCAGGGATCTCCCGATCGGTGCTACGCCGGTCGGCAGACCGGGGCGAAATCACCCGGCTGGGGAAGGCCGCGTTCGTCTCGACCGGCGCCTACGCGGCGGCCTCGCCGTGGGAAGCCTTCCGACTGCGATCCGTTGCTTTCAGCTTGTCGTCCGGGCCTGACACCTTTCTGACGGGTCCCGCCGCGGCGGCCGTGCTGGAGATCCCGATGGTGGGTGATCCACCCGACCACCCGACGGCCCTGCGACCGGGGAATGCGCATATCGGTCATGACCGAACGCCGTACGGCCGCGTCCGGCACGGCTATCTGCCGCCGTCCCACCAGACGAGACGTGGTCGGGCCTTAACCGTGAGTCCGGCCTACTGTGCCGTCGATATCGCTCGGCACCATGGAGCGCGGGACGGAATCGTCGCCACTGACCGTGTTCTCGAAGCTGGTGTGCACCGGGAGGTGCTTGCGAACCTCATCGACAACATGGACCGATATCCCGGCATCGAGTCTGCGAGGTGGGCGGTCGAGCATGCGGATCCACGCGCCGAGAGTCCACTGGAGTCGTTGGGGCGCTTCGCTTTTCTCAGCGAGGGGCTGCCTGCCCCGGTATCGAACGCCTGGATCCCCGTGGCCGGCCAATGGTTCCGCGCAGACCATCTGCTGCCGGAGCAGGGAGTGATTCTCGAGGCTGACGGGGCTGTCAAGTACGACAATCGCGTCGATGCCGCAACCCTGGTCAGGGCTGACCGGAATCGCGAACGACTGCTCCGCTCGCTGCACTTCGGCATCGTCCGGTACGGATGGAGCCTGGCGATGGGCAGGCCGTCGGAGATCATTCGGCGGGCACAGGAGGCGGCCAGGTTGAGGTCCGGACACCCCGTGCCGACCTGCTGGACGCTGACCCCGCCGTGGGCGGCTTGACCCCGCAGTGTGGCGGCTTGACCCGCATGCGGCGGCCCGCCCAGCATTCGGCGACCCAACCCCCACCATGGGGGCCTGACCCCGTCGTGGGGGCCTGACCAGCGGTAGGCCGCTTGCCTGAGTGGGGTTCCATCCGCGGCAACCCGTCGACCGGCCCTGGCCCGCTCGACCCCCGGCGTTGGGCGACCTGACGTGGCCGCGGACCACCTGACCTGCGTGACGCGGCGACCGTTTCCCCAACAGCCGATAGGCATCCCGGGGCGTCCAATTTCGCGCGGACAATCGTCGGCGTTATGGGACCCGAGTGACAGGAAGCAACGATTTCACCCGCGCCGACGAAGTTGATCCGCGCCGAAAGGGGGGCGCTGTCAGGCGGTTTGCACTTCAGTGCGGTCGCCGGACCAGAGGGTGTGGAACACCCCGTCCTTGTCGATGCGCTGGTAGGTGTGGGCGCCGAAGAAGTCCCGCTGACCCTGGATCAGCGCGGCCGGCAACCGCTCGGAGCGGAGCCCGTCGTAGTAGGACAGCGCCGCCGCAAACCCTGGCGTCGGGATCCCGGACTGCGCAGCGCCGGCCACCACCCGGCGCCAGGAATCCTGCGCCTTGGTGATCGCGTCGGTGAAATACGGCGCGAGCAGCAGCGACGCCGGGATCTGCACCCCCGCACCCACGTCGTACGCCTCCGTGATGCGGTTGAGGAACTTCGCCCGGATGATGCAACCCCCACGCCAGATCCGAGCCACCGCACCGACATTGATGTCCCAGCCATACTGAGCCGCGCCGGCGAAGATCTCGTCGAGACCCTGCGCGTAAGCGACGATCTTGGACGCGTACAGCGCGATCCGGACGTCCTCGACAAACCCTGCTGTGTCCTTCACCGTCCAGGAGCTATTCGGGCCCGGCAGTTTCCCGAGAGCCGCGGTGCGCTGCGACGCGGCCGACGACAGGCCGCGGGCGAACACCGCCTCCGCGATCCCGGACACCGGAATACCGAGGTCCAGCGCCGTCTGCACGGTCCAGGTGCCGGTGCCCTTCA
>JBBQJM010000131.1:0-9357 GCA_038325895.1 Mycobacteriales bacterium | reverse complement strand
CACCGAGGGGTTCCTCGGACCGCTGTTCTTCGTCTGGCTCGGCTGCTCGCTGGACCTGCGCGATCTGGGCCGGTACCCCTCGGTGATCGGTCTGGGGTTGCTGCTCGGCTTCGGGGCAATTGGCGTGCACGTCGTCCTGCGGCTCCTCGGGCAGCCGCTGAGCATGGGGGTGCTGGCCGCCGCGCAACTCGGTGTGCCGGTGGCCTCCGCCACCGTGGGGACGCAGCTCAACCTGTTGGCGCCGGGCGAGGCGGCAGCGTTCCTGCTGGGCGCGCTGATCACCATCGTGGCGTCCGTGATCGCCGGCGGCTCGGCGGTGCGAGCGGGCTTCCTTTCGCCGCCGCCGGCCGGTAAGACGATCACCTAGCTGCCGGAACCTGCGATTCCTTGCAGCCGCCGCCAACGGAAGTGGCGGACGCTCCGGACAGGCACCTGGCGGTGCTGACCGGCCGGCAGAGATCGGGGACTTGGCAGTCCTTGTCGCTGGTGGCATGCTCAATGCCTGCTGATATCGGTCACCGCGGGGTCATGTGTGATGAACCGCGCGAAACAATGATCACGATCGAGATTCTGGCCGCCACACCAGGCCAGTGGCTCCCTCAGCGGATTCCGAGGGGAGCGGTGCAGCGCTGACCCAGTAACCCGGAGTGGCGGTGGTGTAGTCGTCGGTGATCAAAAGTAGTGCATGGAACTGAGATTGTTGGGTGCGCTGGCTGCTGAGAATGTCCTTGTCGGACATGTCGCCATTGACTCCATACGACCCGATCTGCGGTACCCATTTGTCGATCAGTTGTGCTTCGATAAGCGGTTTGGGTTGCGCTCGCAGCAGTTCCAGCGCCTGATCATCCGATGTCAACGGGGCATTTGTCAGCGCGGACGGAGTAGCAGGCGTCCCAGAACGTGTTCCATCGCTGCGGCAATCCTGACCGTTGCACGAATTCGAATTGGCACCGCTGGGAAGGTGGGCCCCGGTGACAGAGGAATTGCCTATGCCCCACTAAACTTCCCGGGTGACGAAGGAGGCCCCATTGGTGGCGGCCAGGAGTCACCCGACGTGGAGCAGGACAGGATGCCGCGACCGCGGGCTGACGACCCCGCCGCACCCCTCATCTGCGGCGGGGTCGCCGACCTCGGTCGGGAAGGAAACACCGGCTGAGGCTCCCGGTAGGCGCGCAACGTGTTCGGGTGCGCCTGAATTTGCCGGTTGCACCATGTGGCGGTCCCTTCGACGAGGCAGCGCAACGCGTCCCGTCCCGATAGTCTCGGCGCGGTCGTTGGCCGGGAACACAAGGTGACCATTCGATTGAGAATCGGTTTGCCCGCGGCCGTGCGCGGGATTTCCCGCTGTCGGATAGTGCGGTCCACGCTGGATCGTGTGTTGGTGCCCCAGGACGTCCGAGCCGGTTTCCCCGTCACGGGTGTTCCAGCTGTTTCTGTCCGCGGGTTGTGGCTACTGCTGGGCGTCCTGACGCCGGCCGTATCCATTCTGGTGACTGCCGGGCTGCTGCCGCTGTGGCAGCACGATCGATTGTTGGCTGCCATCACCACTTTTCTGGCGGTGTCGTTCTTTGTCATTGGTGTCGTGCTGTTCGCCGAGCGGGGTCAGGGTGGGCCGGCGCTGGCGATGGTCGCCTGCACCGCTTTGCTGGTACTGAGTTGGGCGAATGAATGGGGCGGCGGCCCGTTGCCGTTGGTCAGCACCGTTCTGGGCCCGGGCTATCTGGTGGCGGCTGGCTGGGCGCTGTTCCGTTATCCCGATCGATCACTCGCTGCCGGCGACCGGTGGATGTTCCGGCTGATGCTCGTCTGGTTGCTGGGCACGCCGTGGCTTGTCGTGGCCACATCACTGCCGCAGTGGCACGACTTTCCGGCGGACACGTGGTGGCCGAGTCCCTGGCCCGACCGCTCGCTGACTCGAACTGTCCAAGGTGTTCTCGCGGTAGGGACGGTCGGTTTCGTCGTCCTCTATGTGTCTCGCTGGGTGTTGACGGTCAGATCCGCCGGCCCTGCCGTCCGGAGGCAGAAGTTTCCGATCGCGGTGGCAGCCATCTGCGCGGCCACCTTCGCCCTGATCCCGGCGATCGGCGGTGCGGTAGGAGCCCCCTATGACGTGCTCTCCGTGCTGGACGGGATTGCGGCGGTCGCATTTCTCGCAGTGCCGGTCGCATTCCTGATCGCGGTGCTCAAGCGGCAGCTGGCCCGTACCGCGCTCACCGATCTGCTCGTGCAGATCGGTCGGAGTTCCGGAACCGTGGAAACGGTCGATTCACTTCGCCGCGCGCTGGGCGATCCCGACCTGCGGCTGCTGGCTTGGTCCGGCGATACGAACTCCTATCTCGACGAAAGCGGCCAACCGTTCACGGTGCCCGCTCACGACGCCGACTGGCTGACGATCCCGATCAGCACGACCGACGGTGATCCGTTGGCGGTGGTGATCGCCGAAGCCGCAGCCCACCACGACACGGACCTGGTCGAAGCGGCGGTCCAGGCCGTCAGCCTGAACCTGCAGAACACCCTGCTCCTCGAGCGGGTCCGGGCCCAGTACAGCAGCCTGGCCGCCGCCAGTGGGAGGGTGATGCGGGCCGCTGACGACGAACGGCGGCGGCTTCAACAGGACCTGCATGACGGGGCTCAAACACATTTCCTGGCGCTGGGGCCGCTGATCGGAGCGTTGGAAGCCACCACTCCCGATGCCGAAACGGCCGCAGCTCTGGGGGAAATCCGGAGCCAGCTCCAACATGCGCTGGGTGAATTGCGACAGCTTGGCCGAGGGCTCCGACCGAGCGCGCTCGGGCTCGGACTGGCCGCCGGGGTCAAGGACACGCTGCGGAACTTTCCTATCCCCCTGGACATCGAGCTGCCGGACCGGCGGCTGCCGGAGACCACCGAGGTCACCGCCTACTTCGCGATCGTCGAGGCAACCACGAACATCACCCGGCACGCCGACGCCGACCATGCCGCCATCAACGGGCGGGTTGCTGATGGGTGGCTGACCGTGACGATCGCCGATGACGGCCGCGGCGGTGCGTGCCCTGGATCGGGCGCGGGTTTGACCGGCATCACCGACCGGGTGACGGCGCTGGGCGGCCGCGTCTGGATCGACAGCGCCGGGGGCGCCGGCACGTCCATCGAACTGGAGATCCCATGCGGGTAGCTATCGCCGAAGACGACACGTTCTACCGCGCTGGACTGGTCAAGCTGCTGGAGGCAGCCGGTACCCACGTCAGCCAGGAAGCTGCCAGCGGCGACGAGTTGATCGCCTACCTTCGCCGCGGCCCGTTGCCCGACATTGCCATCCTGGACATCAACATGGCCGGGCGAAAGGACGACGGCTTGAACGCGGCCAGGCAGATCGCGGAAATGTTCCCCAGCATTGGTGTGCTGCTGCTCTCCGCCTTTGCCGAAGCGACCTACGCCGAAAGGCTTTTCGAAGGTGGTTCGGCCGGCAAGGGATACATGATCAAGGACTCCCTCAACGCGGTCGGCCCACTCCGGGAGGCGCTCGAGCGGATCAACAACCGCCAGACTTACACCGACCCGAAGGTCCTCGACGACTTGCTGCGGCCTCGCGATCACAAGGAACCCGCGGTCCGGGAACGTCTCTCCCCGCGCGAACGAAATGTGCTGAGACTGCTGACGGACGGTGCATCCAACGCCGCGATTGCCGCCGCCACCCACATCACGTCAGGCGCCGTCGAAGCCGCCGTTCGCAACATCTACACCAAACTCGGAATACCGGATGACCCTGCCTACAACAAACGTGTGCTTGTTGTCCTGAAATGGCTCACCGAAGAAGGGCGCCTGGCTCCCTGACGAGCGCCAATGACAGCCAGAGACAGCCAGAGACAGCTACGGTATCCCACTGCCTGCGTCATCGGTGGCCCGGATCGAGCGGCACTCGGTTCCCTGCTCGGTTCCCCGGTCAGTTCCATTGACACACCGGGCACCAGTAAAGGTTTCGGCTGAGCAGCACCTCCCGGCGGATCTCGTTGCCGCAGATCCGGCAGGGCAGCCCCGCCCGGCGGTACACGTAGTGCGCGTCCTCGGGGCGCACCCGGCCGCGGCGCCGGTGCTCCGGCCGGGTGGTCACGATGCGTCCGGCGCGGACGCCGGCGTTCATGACCTGTTGCAGGTCCGTCCAGATCTCGTAGAACTCCTCGCGGAACATGTCGTTGCCTCGCCGATGCGGGTTGATGCGCCGCCGAAACAGCACCTCGGCCCGGTACACGTTGCCGACGCCGGAGATCACGTTCTGCGCCATCAGCTGCGCGCCGATGCTCGTCTTCGACTGCGAGATCCGTGCCCAGGCGGCATCCGGCGAGTGTGTCCATCGCAGCGGATCGGGGCCCAGCCGGTCGTGGATCGCCGTCACCTCGTCGGGCGTGACCAACTCGCACGCGGTCGGGCCGCGCAGATCCGCCCAGTGCTCGTCGGTTTCCAACCGCAGGCGCAGCATCCCGCGGGGCTCCGGTGCGGGGCCCTTACCGATCACGAACGAGCCGTACAAACCGAGATGGACGTGCAGGTCTTCGCGCACCACGCCGGATCCGGTCTGCGTGGCCGCCAGGCGGGGCCGTCCGAAGAACATCACGAACAGATGCTTTCCGTGCGCTTCGGTCATCATCAGGCTCAGCCCGTCCAACCTGGCGGCACCGGCGGTGAACCGCTCCTGCAGGCTCGATAGCCGCAGCGGCTTGTAGGCGAAGTTCCGCTGCAGGTCGCGGGCCAGCCGGTGAATCGTGTGGCCTTCCGGCAACGGGTTTCCTTCCGGGACGAGGGGGCGGGCGGTGTCTTGATCCGTTGGCCCGACGGAGCGGCGGACTCCGCCATCGGTACCGGAGCCGGCCCGAGGTGCCGGGTGGCCTGGCGGTGTGGGCGGCGATCAACCCAGCAGCCAGACCTCCACCTCCTCGCCGGCCTCGAGATGGGTGACGTCCACGCCGATGGCGATCATGCAGTCGGCGCCGGCGAGCCACGACAACAGGTGCGAGCCGGGACCGCCCCACGCCGCGACGGTTCCGGCGACGGCGTCCAGCTGGCCACGACGGAACTGGCGTTTGCCGGCGGGAGAGTCCAGCGGCGCCGACAACGGGGCCCTCACGATGGGCCGGGTGACGTCGGGGTGACCCATGGCGGCCCGGATCGCGGGCCGCAGGAACACCTCGAACGACACGTAGGAGCTGACCGGATTCCCCGGCAGGGTGACCACCGGCACGCCAAGGAAGCGGCCCGCTCCCTGCGGCATACCCGGCTGCATGGCCACCTTTGCGAACTCCACTCCCTGATCGGCGAGCGCGTCCTTCACCACCTCGTAGGCCCCGGCCGACACCCCACCCGACGTGACGATCAGGTCGAATCCGGTCGCCGCCTTCGACAGCGCGGCTCGCAGATGCTCGACGTCGTCGGCGACGAAATGCCCGATGGTGACGCGGGCCTGCACCGCTGTCATCGCGGCCGCGAGCATTGCGGCGTTGGACTCGTAGATCTGCCCGGGCGCGAGCGGCTGTCCCGGCGCGACGAGTTCCGTGCCGGTCGACAGCACCAGTACCCGGACGGGCCGGCGGACCAGGAGCTCGGCGAAACCCAGCGCCGCGGCCACCCCCACCTGGGTCGGTCCGACCACGGTGCCGGCGACCAGCACCGCCGTCCCGGCGGCGACATCCTCTCCTCGGGTTCGCACATGCACACCCGGCGGTGGTGCGCTGTCGATGCGCACCACGGATTCTCCGCCGTCCGTCCGCTCGACCTGCACGATCACCTCGGCGCCCGTCGGCAGCGGTGCGCCCGTCATGATCCTGGCCGCGGTCCCCGGAGCGAGCGGCTGGGTGTCCGTCCGGCCGGCCGGAATGTCCTGCGAGACAGGCAAGGTGACCGGCAGCTCGGCGACATCAAGGGCCCGCACCGCGTAGCCGTCCATTGCCGAGTTGGCGAATGGTGGCAGATCGATCGTCGCCACCAGATTTTGGGCCAGCACCAGCCCGACCGCGTCGGCCAGCGGTAGTGATTCCGGGCCGGTGGGTTCGAGCAGCGCCGCGATGACCCGGGCGTGTTCCTCGACGGTGCGCATGGATCCATCCTGCCGACGGGGTCCGACAGTCCGCGTCGCGGGTGCCGCCGGAAGGCGCGGCGACGGCGCGAGGTTCCACGGGCGGACGGATCCACCGGGGGTCCACCGGGGCCGACCCGCCGGATCCGGATCCAGCACGATGGTCGGGTGACGGATGCACCGGCCCGCCGCCAACCCGACAGAGCGGAACGGTTGGTGGCCGTGCTGGCCAGGGACGGCGACCGCTGCGTGTGGTGCGGGAGCGCATTCACCGGCCTCGTGCAACCCACCACCGACCATCTCGTGCCCAGGGTGAAGGGCGGACCGTCGTGGATCGAGAACGAGGTCTCGGCCTGCCGGCGGTGCAACGGTCAGCGCGGGCACACCGCTCCGCTCGATTGGCTGCACGAGTGCGAGCGGCGTGGCTGGTCGCCGAACCGTGCGGCGTTGTCGGCGGCGATGCGGGACCTGCAATCGGCCATCGAGTCGCGTGGCGGGCAGCGCCGAGCCGCCAGATATCTGGACGCGCAACGACGGCGCTGGGGCCCGGCGTGAGCGCCGGCCCCGGACCGGTCCGAGCATCACCGGAGACCGTCCCGCAGGATGTGAGGCGTGAACACCTTGCTGGCCGGGGTTTCGTCCCGGCGGATCCCGACCTCCCGGCTGACCGTGAACGTGTTGGAGTTGCCCGGCCGGACGGGCATTCCGGTGGTGTTCGTGCACGGCAATGTCTCGTCCAGCCTGTTCCGGCAGCCGACGATGCTCGCCCTGCCGGCGGCCTACCGCCCGATCGCCGTGGATCTGCGGGGTTTCGGGGACACCGACCCCGCCCCGGTTGACGCCACCCGCGGGGTGCGCGATTTCGCCGACGACCTCGCCGCCACCATCGATGCGTTGGAGCTGCCCCCGATCCACCTGGTCGGCTGGAGCCTCGGCGGCGTAGTGCGTGAGCAGTATCCGATCGTCGGCGACGATCACGCCATAGGCGCCGACTCTGACATCCACAGGGAGCGAGCGTACCGGCGGTCGATCAGGGCCGGTCCGCCGCCGAGCCACCCGCCAGTCGAGCCTGGTCGAGAGCGGGCTCGAACAGTTCGACGGGATTGCCGAATGGTCGTCGATCAGAATCTGCCGGCCGCCGACCCCAGCGACGATCTCGGTCCAGCCGAGAACCGCTGCGGCCATCAGCGTGATCGGATGGCTGTCCCCAGGACCTCGTGCGCCAGGTCGACGGTTCGTCGCGCCACGACCCGCTCTTGATCGTCTCCCGCTGGGGGCCGAGCGAGAACGTGAGCGTCGTGGCGGCGATCAGTGAGACCGGATGTAGCCCAGCACCGCTCACTCGAACCGGTGCACTGCAACCTGCTGTTGGCTGGCGGCGCCGACCAGCCGGTCATCGAATGAGACCAGAGCCGCGCCGCGGTCCATCGCTGTCAGCAGCACGCAGCAGTCGGGCATTTTCAGTCCAGTGACCCTCAACCGGGCCAGCGCCCGGGCAGCGCCCGGGGGGAACGGCACCTCGAGCACGCCTAGGTTGCCCAACTCGGTCACCACGTTGTCCGCCCGGCCCTCCCGGGTGAGCAACACCAGGACTTCCGCCAACGTCACAGGGTTGATCGCCAGCTCCTGACTGTCGCCGATCGCCCGGAGGATGAACTCGTCGGCGTCGTGATGGTGCACATCGTCCGGGTTCAGGAACGCGATGAGGACGCTGGCGTCGAGGACGATCACTTCGGCCAGTCCTCACGGAGCCGGTCCAGGTAGTCCGAGGGGTAGCGGACGGACCCGGCAAGCCGTCGGGCGGCCGCCAGGCGGCGGTCCCGCTGGTCCTGGGCGCCAAGCGGTTCAGCGGCGATCAGGGCCAGACGGACCAGCAGCTGGGCGCGGGTCAGGCCCGGCCAGTGGGCTGCCGCGATGTCGAGGGCAGCGGCGAGGTCTTCAGTTTCGGTGACGTAGTGGCGGGGCCGGGTGGTGGGCACGGCACAGTGTAACACCGGGTGCCACACCATGCCCGAGGGGGAAACGACGTGGTGAGGGTGGAGGTGTCCTCCGAGACAGGGCAAGCCCCGGCCGGCTTCAGGGTCTCCGACCGGGCCGGCCGTACCGGTTGGTGAGTCGGACCGGCCGGGCGGCTCGTGTCGGGAAGGTGCGTCAGCAAGCCGTGCGGTCGGTGGGTGTCGGCTGCGTGTCACGCCGGCCATCTGCGAGGCGCTGGGTGACCATCGGTGGTGGTTGGGGCCGGACAATCAGCGCCTGAGCCTCCTGGGACCATCGATGATCAGCCGCCGGCAGCCACCCGCTCGGCGACCTGCGCCGAGGTCATCTCCCGGCCACCGCGACCGATGACCTCATCGGCCATCTCCTGGCGCTGTTCGAGAGCGCACACCGCGATCGCCGAGCCGCTGGTCAGCTGCGCGTCCAGCAGCAGGACAAGGGCCGACAGCTCGTTCGGCGTTTCCTCGGCATCGACGACACCGGCCTGCGCGGCGCCGGCCCGCCAGATGTCCTCCATCTCGCCGGGTTCCCGACCACGCAGGTACTTGATCCGTCCGGCCACCACCACTCGGTCGGCGGCGGTCGCGGCCATCGCACCCATGGCATAGATCGCGTCGTCCGTGCGGTCGCCCGCCGTGCCGACCACCACGGCCAGCACTCCGCCGGGCCGGCGGAGTGCGTCGGCCACCTCGAGCAGCGAGGCGAGCGATGCCTCGTTGTGCGCCAGGTCAAGGACGATCGCCGTCCCGTCCAGTACGTAGACGTTGAGCCGACCCGAATTGTGCTGGGCCCCCGAGGTGAAGCTCGCCAGGCCGGCGCGGACTGCTTCCAGTGGCACGCCGACGGCCAGGGCGGCTGCCGTCGCGGCGAGAGCGTTGGCCACGTTCACCCGCGACGCGCCGGCAAGGGTCAGCGGAACCTGGGCGACGGGCATCACCAGGGTCGGGTCGTGCCCCCGTCCGAGCACCACGATCTGACCGTCGACGACGGTGATAGCGCGCCCACCGGCCTCCAAAGCCTCGTCCAGGTAAGGGTTCTCGGGATCGGGCGAGTAGAACCACGGCCGCGCCCGGGACACCGACCGCATCTCGCGCACGAGCGGGTCGTCGGCGTTGAGCACGGTCCAGCCGTTGGGCTTGGTGATCCGCACGACCACCGACTTGACCTCGGCGAGCTGCTCGACGGTGTGCACCCCCAGCAGACCCAGGTGGTCCTCACTGATGTTGGTGACCACCGAGACATCGTTGGTCGCCGTGCCGACGCCGCGCAGCAGGATCCCGCCGCGCGCGGTTTCCGTGACCGCGACCTGCACCCTG
>JBBQJM010000130.1:0-9362 GCA_038325895.1 Mycobacteriales bacterium | reverse complement strand
GGCCGCGTCCTCCAGGGTGACCTGCAGTAGCAACCGATGCGCCGGGTCCATGGTGGTCTCCCACAGCTCCTTGGCGTTCATCTCGCCGAGGCCCTTGTAACGCTGGATGCCCTCGTCCTTCATCAGCCGGCGACCGGCCCTCTCGCCCTCGGCGATCAGCCCGTCCCGCTCGCGGTCGGTGTAGGCGAACTCGTGCGCGCCTTTGCTCCACTTCAGTTTGTACAGCGGCGGTTGGGCCAGGTAGACATGACCGGCCTCGACCAGCGGCCGCATGAAGCGGAACAGCAGGGTGAGCAGCAGGGTGCGGATGTGCTGGCCGTCGACGTCGGCGTCGGCCATCAGAACGATCTTGTGATAGCGCAGCTTGGCCAGGTTGAACTCGTCGTGGATGCCGGTGCCCAGCGCGGTGATCAGCGACTGCACCTCGGTGTTGCGCAGCACCCGGTCGATCCTGGCCTTCTCCACGTTGATGATCTTGCCGCGGATCGGCAGGATCGCCTGGAACATCGAATCCCGGCCGGACTTGGCGCTGCCGCCGGCGGAGTCGCCCTCCACGATGTAGAGCTCGGACTTCGCGGGATCCGTTGAGCGGCAATCGGCCAGCTTGCCGGGCAACCCGCCGATCTCGAGCGCACCCTTGCGCCGCACCAGGTCTCGCGCACGCCGTGCGGCCGAGCGGGCCTGCGCGGAGGAGATCGCCTTGCTGATGATGGTTTTCGCCTCGCCCGGATTCCGCTCGAACCAGTCGGCGATCCATTCGTTGCAGGCGATCTGCACGAATGACTTTGCCTCGGTGTTGCCCAGCCGGCCCTTGGTCTGACCCTCGAACTGCGGTTCCCGCAGCCGGATCGAGATGATCGCTGCCAACCCCTCGCGGACGTCCTCGCCGGACAGCTTGTCGTCCTTTTCCTTGAGGAGTTTCTTTTCCGCGGCGTATTTGTTCACCACCGAGGTGAGCGACGCGCGGAATCCCTCTTCGTGAGTCCCGCCCTCGTGGGTGTTGATGGTGTTGGCGAAGGAATGCACCGATTCGTTGTAGGAGGAGTTCCACTGCATCGCGATCTCCACCTCCATCGTTTCGCCCTTGGCCTCGAAACCGATGATCGACGGATGGATCGGGTCCTTGGTGTGGTTGAGGTGCTTGACGTAATCGACCAGACCCCCCGGATAGTGGAAGGTGCGCTCCAACGGTTTCCACGCCTTTGCGGGCTCGGCCGCGCCGGTGACCGGCTCGGCGGTCGCACCGATCTCGGCCAGGTCCGCCAGGTCGCCGGTGCGCCGCTCATCGCGCAGGGTGATGGTCAGGCCCTTATTCAGGAACGCCATCTCCTGCAGCCGGCGGGACACCGTCTCGACGTTGTACTCGGTGGTCTCGAAGATCCCGCCGTCGGCCCAGAAGGTGATCGTGGTGCCGGTTTTCGAGCTGGGGCCGAGTTGGTTCAGTGGCCCGGGCTTGGCGTAGGTGTAGGTCTGCTGATAGGCCTGGCCGTCGCGGTGGATCTCCACGTCGAGCTGGGTGGACAGCGCGTTGACCACCGAGATGCCGACGCCGTGCAGGCCGCCGGAGACGGCGTAGGAGTCGGAGTCGAACTTGCCGCCGGCATGCAGGATCGTCATGACGACCTCGACGGTGGGCCGCTTCTCCTTCGGGTGCATCTCGACGGGGATACCGCGGCCGTTGTCGTCGACCGTCACCCCGCCGTCGGCCCGCAGCGTCACGACGATGTGGTCGGCGTGACCGGCCATCGCCTCGTCCACCGAGTTGTCGACGACTTCCTGGATCAGGTGGTGCAGGCCGCGCTCACCGGTGGAGCCGATATACATGCTGGGGCGCTTGCGAACGGCCTCCAGGCCCTCCAGGACGGTGATGGAGGACGCGCCGTACTCGTTCTTCTTCGTTGTCACAGGTCTTCTCGTCGCTCCCGCGCTTGCTCACGGCCCGACACTGGGGCACGAGTCGACTGCCCGGGGACACACCGGGCGGGCTGCCGCGGCGGGATCCCCGACGGCTCGCTGCATCGGGAGGTGCCCACCACCCCGGACAGCGTGAGCGCTTCGCGAGCCGAATCGGAGTTGCGCTCTGATCCGGCAGCGGAGACCTCAGGGCCCTTTGCGGAGGAAACCCTCATGAGTCTACCGGTTCAGCGGCGCGGAGGGGGCCAGGCGCGGTGCCTGTGGATGCCGTGGTGTCACGATCCGGCGGATCCGATAGTGACAGGCGCGGGCGGCCACCCTCCGATGGTTCAAGGGTCGCTGAAAATGATCTTGCTCGGATGTGGGCGCCGGCCGCCGGGTCTCAGGCCGCCGAGGTATCAATCGACCCGGCGCCGGCTCCCCAGCGTTGGCCCGGCCTGACCGTGCGCCTTCCGGGCTACTGCTTTCGGGGTACTGACCGTCACGTCCGGTTCGTCGTGTCACGGAGCGCCTTCCACATGTTCGCCGGACCAGGCGGTAAACAGCGTCCTAGAACTACCAACTGCACCACCAGTCACAGCAGCCACAGCAGTTCTCCGCATATGTTCCGGGAGCAGGCCGTCATGACCCAGCTTTCCTACCGTCCAGGTGATCTCGACTCCGTTGCGCCGTCCATCGATCGGGTGGACACCCGGCTCCGGCGCGATGCGGTGCTGCAGCGGGCTGCACTGCGCGACCTCGAACGGCTGACCTCGGTGCTGGCGGGGCCGGTCACCGCGGTGCGCCGGTCGGCACTCATCGGGCACGTGACGTTCCTGGACGGCGAGCTTCGGCGGCACCGGCAACTGCAGGACGAGCTGATCTGGCCCCGCGCGGTGGCCAGTGATCCATCGCTGGCCGGATTGGCCGACCAGCAGCGCGGCGACCACCGGAGCGCGACCACGGCGGGCGCGGCGATGGTGACGGCCGCCGAGCAGTGGGCAAGAGTCGGTGACGCCGAGCACCGACTGCTGCTACGGGACGCCGTGGGCGAGGTGGCCGCCGTGCTGCCGGCGGCGTTCGAGCGGGAAGGCGACGTCACCGCACTCGCACTCGGGGCCCTGACCAGCCGGGACTGGGCGGCCATCGAACTGGCCGCCGTGCGCCGCCGACGGCCGACGGCGCTGGCCCGGGAGCTGTTCTGGTTGCTGGACGAGCTGGACCCGGCGAGCATGGCGGCTCTGCTGGCCGGCGTCGCGCCGCTCCGAATGTGGGTGCTGCGCAACGGGTTCAGCGGCGCCTACAACCGTGGGTCGTACCTGATGTGGGTCGGCGGCGGGCTGGGCGTGCCGGTGTGACCGGGTTGGCCGGGGCGGGGTCAACGGGGCGGCGGGCTGGGCGTACCGGTGTGACCGGGTTGGCCGGGGCGGGGTCAAGGGTGCGGCGGGCTCAGCCGTAGGTGTCCCGCGGGCCCCTGCCCGAGACGTGCCGATTCCCGAACTTCCAGGACGGCGCGGCCGGTCCGCGGGCCCGGATCCGCTTCACCGACCGTTCGCCGACCTCGTCGTTGATCCGCCGGACCAGCTGACCCGACAGCATCCGGATCTGCGTCGCCCAGGCGGTCGACTCCGCCTGCACCAGCAGCTCGCCGTCCACCAAGGACACCGGCTCGCAGTGGCCGGCGATGTCCGCGCCGACAATCTGCGGCCAGCGGCCGAAAATGGTCGCCTTGGTCAGGTCCGCCCCGGCGCCGGCGCCGGCCACCCAGGTGCGCAGGGTGGCGCTGAGCGGCTGCGGGTCCCTGGCGTCCGGGCCCGAGCCCGACCACCGGCGGCGCTTGAGGTTGTTCGCGGCACCCCGTCGGTGCAGCGGGGTGCGGCCCGCCGCCTTCCGACGGGCGGCGTTGCTCTCCCGGGCGGCCGCCAGCGCGTCACGGGCCAGGTCGGAGCCCTTCCGAGGCGGGAGATCCAGATTTGCACGGCCGCCGCGCGCGGCCCCACCGGCCGCACCCGCCACCGCGGTCGGCGCGCCCGAGGCGCTGCTCGGCAACGCCGATGGTTCCGCTGGGTCGGGCGGCTGCTGATCCACGTCGCTCATTCTGATCCCCGCGCCGGGCACGGCACGCAGGAGGTCCGCGCCACGCCGCACCACCTGCACGGACATCGCCATCACCCTTTTGCCGAAGCCGTCAGCCGAGCGCAGACTGAGATCAGCAAGAGGGGGGCGTCATGGCCATCGTGCTGGGGTTCGTGCCGTGGATCGTCTACTGGGTGCTGGTCGGGAACGCGCCGTTCACGCTCGCGGTCGGGGTCGCGTTCGCCATCACGGTGCTCATCGAGTTGCTGCACCGGTTGCGGAAGGAACGCGCGCGCACCCTGGAGATCGGCAACCTCGCGGTGTTCGCGGTGCTGACCGTCGCGGCCTTCACCGTGCCCACCGACGTGCTGGAACGCTGGCTGCAACCGCTGAGCAGCGCCGGACTGTTCCTGATCGCGCTGTTCGGCGTGCTGACCGGGCACCCCTTCGTCAGGGAATACGCCGAGGACTCCGTCGACGAGGCCACCGCCCGCAGCGAGGGGTTCAAGTCGGTGACGGCCGCGATGACCTGGATGTGGGTCGGCGCGTTCGGCATCATGCTGGTCTCGACGCTGATCCCGCCCATCGTGGACGGTGACGCCACCATCCTGGACCTGGAGAACCCACTCTCCATCCTCTGTTACTGGGTCATCCCGTTCACCGTCCTCGGCGTCGCGGGTGCTGTGTCCGCGGTCTTCCCGCCCTGGTTCGAGAAGCGGTCGGCCGCGGTCGACCAGCGGTCGGCGGCCCATCCCGCCGTGGTCCCGCAGGCCCCGTCGCCCACAAATCTGGCCACCGATCATGTCCGCATCGAGGCCCCGGCGGACAGCCGGGTGGACGAGCCGTTCGGCGTCAGCATCGACCTGTCCGCCGCCGGGAAGCCGCACCCCAGCACGGCGACCGTCACCACCTCCGGTCGCGACCTCTATGGCCACCTCTGGCGGTCGCGGGCCGAGCTCGCCGTCCCTCCGTCCGGTGTGGTCGATCTCGCAGTGACGGGCCCGTCCGCGGCGCCGACTGGGGTGTCGGATTGGACCACGGCGGACGCCGGCGCGCCGATCTGGGCGATGATGTTCGCCGACGAGAACGCCGTCCCCGAGGTCTTCATCGCCCCGACCGAACCGTGGCAGGTGACGATCGAGGTCCATGCCCCCGGCGGGGTGGTCGCCCGGCGCACGGTGCTGCGTCGTGGCGCCGACTCCGGTGTCCGGTTCGAACCGATCACGCTGGACGGGCTGCCCGGGATACTGGCGCTCCCGGCCGGCGACCCGCCGTCGGACGGTTGGCCCGCGGTGGCCTGCTTCGGCGGCTCGGAGGGTGGGTACGAATCGCAGCTCGCCGGCGCCGGGCTGCTCGCCTCGCACGGCTATGCCGCCCTGGCGCAGGCCTGGATCTCGAGCCCCGACGCCGAGGCCGGCATCAGCCAGGTGCCGCTGGAACGATTCACCGCTGCGCTGCGACTGCTGGCCGACCGAACCGAGATCGACCCGACACATGTTGCGGCGATGGGCCTTTCGCGCGGTTCCGAGGGACTGCTGGCCGCCTTGGCGCACGGCCTGGCACCGGCCCCGCCGGCGGTGATCCTGGTCAGTCCGAGCTCGGTCAGCTGGCAGGCGATGGGTGCCTCCGGCGAGATCCCGGACACCGGGTCGTGGACCGCCGCCGGGCTACCGGTGCCGTGGCTGCCGGTTGCCAGCGGCGTGTTGATGCGCCAGTTGGTGCGGAACGCCTGGACCGTCGGCCGGGACGCCGCGCACCGCCGCCCGTCGCTGCTGCGGGTGCGGCCGGCGTACGAGAACTCGCTGGCCACCATCGCCTCTGCCGTGGTCGATGACGGGGGCACCGTCCGGGCCGCCGGTGTCTTTCCGAAGCCTGCCGGGAGCGACGCGGTGCTGGACGCGACAACGGTCAGCTCTCCGCTGCTGATGCTGTGCGGCACCGACGACCAGGTGTGGCCGGCCGGGCCGATGGCCGCCGCATTGGCGGCGCAACGGCATGCGGCGGGGCGCGATGGGGACGACGAGCTCGTGGTGTACTCCGGCGCCGGTCACCTGATCCGCCTCGGCCTGCTGCCCACGGACGCGCAGTGGACCGGTGGCATCGCGCTCGGCGGCAGCCGGGAGGGTCAGGCCCGCGCCCAGGCCGACGCCACCACCCGCGTGCTGGGATTCCTGGCGAGACACACCGCGGCGGTCGCGCCGGCGCCCAGCTCAGCCGGCCGCTGACGTCACGACGCCGACGTCAGGACCCCCACAACACGACTCCTACAACACGACTCCGACCGTCACGACTCCGACGTCACACCCTGGTCGGTCACCGAGAGCCGGACCCCGCCCAGCGCCTCGGGCACGTCAGCGGACACGGAGGCCGTCATCACCACCTGTTCGGCGTCGGCGACCAACGCCGCCAGCCGGTCCCTGCGGGTGGTGTCCAGCTCGGCGAAGACGTCGTCGAGCACCAGGATCGGGTCGACCCCATCGCTGCGCAGCAGGGCGAACGAACCCAGCCGCAGGGCCAGCGCGAACGACCACGACTCGCCGTGCGAGGCGTACCCCTTGGCCGGGCCGTTGCCGAGCACCAGCTCGAGGTCGTCGCGGTGCGGGCCGACCAGCGAGATGCCGCGGTCGAGCTCGTTCTGCCGGACCCGGATCAGCTCCGCCAGCATCGAATCGCGCAGCGCGTCGATGCCGAGTGTCGGAACGGATTCGGGGGTCGCACCAGCCGTGTCGGTCGCCGGATCGCTGTCCGGGATCGGCACCGTCCCGCGGTACACCAGGCCGACCGCGTCACCGGCGCCGGCCACGTCCGTATACGCGGCCGCGACGTGGGGGCGGAGCTCGGCGATCAGCGCCAGCCGGGCGTGTACCAGCTCGGCGCCGGCGGTGGCCAGATGCTCGTCCCAGACGTCCAGGGTGGCCAGCTCACCGCCGCCGCGGCGGGCCAGCCCGGCCGTCTTGAGCAGCGCGTTGCGTTGTTTGAGCACCCGGTCGTAGTCGGCGCGGACGCCGGCCATCCGGGGCGCGCGCATGATCAGCACGTCGTCCGTGAACCGGCGCCGTTCCGCGGGGTCGCCGCGGACCAGGGCCAGGTCCTCCGGCGCGAACAGCACCGTGCGCAGCACGCCGAGCAGGTCGCGGGCCCGGGTCAGCGGCGCCCGGTTGATCCGCGCCCGGTTGGCCCGGCCGTTGTTGATCTCGACCTCCAGCAGTAGCTCACGGTCGTCGGAGACCACGGCGGCCCGGACCACGGCACGCTCGGCGCCACGCCGGATCAGCGGAGCATCCGTGGCCACCCGGTGCGAGGACAGCGTGGCCAGGTAGCCGAGGGCCTCGACGAGGTTGGTCTTGCCGGTGCCGTTCCGGCCGATCAACACGTTGACGCCGGGCTGCAGCGGCACCTCCGCGGAGGCCCAGGAGCGGTAGTCGAGCAGCCAGAGATGTCGGGCGAACACGCCTCAGCTGATCGGGACCGGCGCGGTGGAGCCCTCGTGGCCCATCGCGTGCCCACCGAACTGGTTCCGCAGCGCGGCGACGACCTTCATGGCCGGCGAATCCTGCTGCCGGGAGGCGAACCGCGCATACAGCGCCGCGGTGATCACCGGCAGCGGCACGGCGTGGTGGATGGCGGCCTCGATGGTCCACCGTCCCTCGCCGGAGTCCTGCGCGTAGGGCCGGATCTCGGTCAGCCCCGGGTCCTTGTCCAGGGCCCTGACCAGCAGGTCCAGCAGCCAGGATCGGATCACCGTGCCCTGCTGCCAGGACGCCATCACCGCGTCGGGATCGGTCACCATGTCGGCGGCCTTGAGCAGCTCGTAGCCCTCGCCGTAGGCCTGCATGATGCCGTACTCGATGCCGTTGTGGATCATCTTGGTGAAGTGCCCGGCCCCGACCGGGCCGGCATGCACGAAACCACTGTCGCCCGGCGGTTTCAGCGAGTCGAAGATCGGCTGGGCGAGCGCGACCACGTCCGGGTCGCCGCCGACCATCAGCGCATAGCCCTCGGAGAGACCCCAGACGCCGCCGGAGACCCCGACGTCGAGGTAGCGAATCCCCTTGGGCTGCAAGGCCGCGGCGTGCAATTGGTCGTCGGTGTACCGGGAGTTGCCGCCGTCGATGATGACGTCGCCGGCCTCCAGGACCTCGGCAAGGTCGGTGATGGTGGCCCGGGTCGGCTCGCCGGAGGGCACCATCACCCACACCACCCTGGGGGTGCCGAGCGCGGCCGCCAGCGCCGGCAGCGAGTCGACGGTCCGCGGGCTGGCCGGGTTGCGGTCGTAGCCGACCACCTCGTGACCGTCGGCGCGCAGCCGCTCGGCCATGTTGCCGCCCATCTTGCCGAGCCCGATCAGGCCGATCTGCATGGTGCTTCCTTCCGCTCGATCACCGTCTGGCCGTTCACGGCGCACCGCCTGCAAAACCGCGGGCTCGGGGCGATGGTCAGCCCGGCAGCCGGGCCGGCATCACCAGGTAGCGGTACGCCGGCGCCTCGGTGGCCGCGCCGTCGGACTCCGCGGATCCGGCCTCGTCGCCGGTGACGGGCAGCAGCAGCGCCGGCCGGGACGGGGTGGTGAACGCCAGCCGCACCGTGTTCGAGCGCAGCACGCCCAGACCGTCCAGCAGGTACGACGGGTTGAACGCGATGAGCAGCTCCGCGCCGTCCGCTTCGACCTGGAGTTCCTCCTCGGCACGACCCTCGTCGTCGCCGCCGGCCGTCAGCGTCAGCGACCCGTCGCCGATCTGCATGCGCAGATGGTGACCGCGATCGGTGACCAGGGAGACCCGCTTGATCGACTCGCCGAGCTCACTGACCGGCACGTCGACCGTGGTGGTGTGGCTGGTCGGCAGCAGCGAGCGGTACTTGACGAACTCCACGTCCAGCAGCCGGACAGTGGTGCGCCGGCCGGCGGCCTGCAGCCCGAGCAGTCCCTCGCCGAGCGAGATCGTGACGTCCGACGCGCCGCCCAGGGTCTTCGCGGCATCGGCCAGGGTGCGGGCGGGCACCAGCACGGCGGTCGACACGTCGGGCGAGTCCGGCGACCATTGCAGTTCCCGCACGGCCAGCCGGAAGCGGTCGGTGGCGGCCAGGGTCAGCCGATCGCCCTCGATCTCGACCCGGATCCCGGTCAGCATCGGCAGCGTGTCGTCGCGGCCGGCGGCGATCGCGGTCTGCGCGACCGCCTCGGCGAAGGTGGCCGCGTCGACGGTGCCCGATGCGTCCGGCATCTCCGGCAGCGGCGGGTAGTCCTCTACCGGCATGGTCGGCAACGTGAACTTCGCCGACCCGCCGATGATCGACACCCGCGCCCCATCGGTGGATATGTCGACCGGCTTCGGCGGCAGCGCCCGGGTGATTTCGGCCAGTAGCCGCCCGGACACCAGGACCCGGCCGGGCTC
>JBBQJM010000129.1:0-9386 GCA_038325895.1 Mycobacteriales bacterium | reverse complement strand
CCGCCATCAAAGTCCACGCCTCGTGCGTCGATTCGTCGGTGGGGGTCGGGGTGGTGTGAAAGTGGTCGTAGACCCAGATCGACTCCCAGGGACCCGAATCTGCTCGCTGCGCGAGCCCGGACATCGTCGCCCAGTGCTCGGCAGGATCGATGCCCACCAGGTCCATGCGCCAGCCCTGCGGGATGAAAACACCGAATCTCATGGACATCGGGCCAATGTAACGGCCCGACCATGTAGTGCGGTCGGACCCGGCGAGTGGGGACCTTTGGCCCGTGTGGTGACGACCTGTGGCGGAACACGATGAGGCAGTCGGAAAGTTCAGTCACCTTCAACCAAGGAGTCGATATGGCCACCCCCATCACCGATCGTCCCTCCCCGGACCCGGATCACGCGCCGACCGCCGGCACGTCTACCACAACGAAGTCACAGGTCCCGGACAGACCCAGCTTCAGTCCTGCGGCACAGGTGGCGATCGCCCTGCTGAGAGTCGCGGTCGGCTTCATCTTCCTGTGGGCTTTCCTGGACAAGTTCTTCGGCCTTGGTTACTCGACCGCGGCCGACAAGGGCTGGATCGACGGCGGTTCGCCGACCAAGGGCTTCCTGTCCGGCGTGAAGGTCGGTCCGTTCGAGTCGTTCTTCAACTCGATCGCCGGCACCTGGTGGGCCAACACGCTGTTCATGCTGGGTCTGTTCGCGATCGGCACCGCCCTGATCCTGGGCGTCGCGATGAGGATCACCATGTTCGCCGGCCCGCTGCTACTGCTGATGATGTGGACTGCTGCATGGCCGATGGCTCAATTCAACTCCGGTGGCGACGCGACCAGGTCGTCCAACCCGTTCCTTGATGACCACCTGATCTATGCCCTTGTCATCATCGTGCTGGCCCTCATCGGCGCCGGGCGGGTCTACGGGCTGGGCAACTGGTGGGCAAAGGTGACTGGGCACAACACCTGGCTGCGTTGATCCGGAAACAGTTGTTGATCACAGTTCTAGAACCGCCGTCCGACCGACAGTTCGACAGAGTGAAAGCCGCTGACAGTGCCGACTCAGGAAGTGCTGCAGAAGCCGTGCTGGTCATGGCAGACCGTCCATGACCGGCCGCGGCCGGCGGGAATGAGCAGGGGGAGGGTCATGATCAACAGCGAGATGCTGTGGACCGGGGGGTCCACGCTGATGCGTCCGGCGAACGGCGCAGTCGGTGTCGGTTGGACGGACGCGCAGGACTCAGGAAAGGACGCTGGATTGGGCGCTGCCGCGGCGACGACGATGGGAATGGTGAGTACTCCGATGGTGCAAGCACCGACCGAGAAGATCACCGTGTACCTCTTGGACGATCATGAGATCGTCCGGCTCGGCCTGAAGGACCTGCTCGAGAGCGAGGGCGACATCGAGGTCGTCGGTGAGTCCGGGTCGGTGGCCCACGCGCAGGCCCAGATCCTGGCGCTGCAGCCGCAGGTCGCGGTGCTGGACGGCAGATTGCCGGACGGCTCGGGCATCGACGTCTGCCGGGAGATCCGGTCGCGCGACCCCAACATCGCCGCGCTGATCCTGACCTCGTTCGACGATGACGAGGCGTTGTTCGCGGCGATCATGGCCGGCGCCGCCGGGTATGTCCTCAAGCAGATTCGCGGCTCGGATCTCATCGACTCCGTCCGGCGGGTGGCCGCCGGTCAGTCGTTGCTGGACCCTGCGGTGACCGCCCGGGTGCTCGAACGGGTCCGGCGGGGGCCCGAACTGGATCCGGCTCTTGCCCCGCTCACGGACCAGGAACGCCGCGTGCTCTCGCTGATCGGCGAGGGCATGACCAATCGGCAGATCGCCGAATCCATGTTCCTGGCCGAGAAGACAGTGAAGAACTACGTGTCCAGCCTGCTGGCCAAGCTCGGATTGCAGCGGCGGACCCAGGCGGCGCTGTTCGCCGCCCGGCACATGCCCGACCTGCCCGAATAAGCATCTGCCCGAGTACCACCCGGCCCCGTGTACCACCCGGCCCGAGTACCACTTGGCAGGGGCGGCGTTGCCGCGCGGCGCATCATGCCGGTCAGCGCGCCGGCACCTGCCAGACCACCCGCGTCCCGGTGTCCCCGGCCGGACCGAGTTCGCAGGTCCCGCCGAGCTTTTCGGCCCGCTCGTGCATGTTGCGCAGGCCGTTGCCGGAGGGGGCACGGCGCAACCCGCGACCGTCGTCGGCGACCGTGAGCACCACCTGATCACTGACCTCGAGCACCACCGTCACCGACGTGGCCAGCGCATGCCGGGCCACGTTCGACAGGGCTTCGTGCAGCACCGCCAGCAGGTGCGCCCGCACCTCGTCGGACACACCGCTGTGCACCGCGCCCATTGTCCGCACCTGCGGTTTGAAGCCGAGCGAGGGCACCACCGCCGCGACGGTCTCGGTGATCTCGTCCCGCAAGTCCGCGGCCCGGCGGGGGTTGCCCAACTCGAAGATCGTCCGGCGGATGTCCTTGATGGTGACGTCCAATTGGTCGACAGCGGCGCTGATCCGATCGGCCACCCGCCCCTCGCCGGCCAGCCTGGAGGTGTTCTCCAGAGTGAGACCTACCGCGAACAACCGTTGGATCACCAGGTCGTGAAGGTCCCGGCCGATTCGGTCGCGGTCCTCGAACACCGCGAGCCGGGCGCGGTCCTCCTGCGACTCGGCGACTTCCAGCACCAGGGACACCTGGGCGGCGAACGCCTCAGCGGACCCGACGGTGCTGTCGTGGACCCGGTCCAGGTGATCCGGTGACCAGCGCAGCCACAGCACACCCGCCACCCGCGGGCTGTTGCCCACCCTGACCAGCAGGTTCTCGCTTGGACCCGGGGACACGCTGACTCCGGTGGCCAGCACTGCCTGCGGGGTGGACAGGCCGAAGTCGGCGCCGGCCTCGCCGTTCCCGCCGGCTCCGATGCCCGCCATCAGGTCGTGCTCGTTGAGCGCTGTGTTGGCGACCCCTGCCGATCCCGCGACCCTCAGCTCGGAACCGCCGGGTGGGCACAGGAACAGGGTCGCCCCGTCCGCGTTGCCGGCCACCAACGCGTGTTCGGCGATGACGTCAGCCGGCCGGCCGCGTGGTTCGGTGCCCAGCAGGATCGCGCTCACCGATGCGGCCGCTTCCAGCCACTGTCGGTGCCGGGACATCCGCTCGTACAACCGGGCGTTCTCGATGATGACGCCGGCGGCCGCCGCGAGCGCCGCCACCAGCTCGGTGTCCTGTTCGGTGAACGGGCCGCCGCCGATCCGCTCGGTGAGGTAGAGGTTGCCGAACACCCGGTTGCCGATGCGGATGGGCGCGCCGAGAAAGGTGGTCATCGCCGGGTGGTTGGCGGGGAACCCGTAGGACAGCGGGTGATCGGCGATGTTGTCCAACCGAAGTGGCTTGGGGTCGTCGATCAGGACCCCGAGGATGCCATGCCCTATGGGTGGGGTACCGATCCTGAGCCGTTCGTCGGCGCTGATGCCGTGGGTGACGAACTCACGAACCCGCCGGACCGGGACGCCCTCGTCGAGCACGCCCAGTGCGGCGTACCTGGCGCCGGAAAGTTCTGCGGCGGCATCCACGATGCGCTGCAGGGTGGTGTCCAGGTCCAGGTCGGAGGCGATCAGCCCGACCGTGGCGAGCAGCGCACGCAACGGGGCCACCGACGGGTCGACGCTTTGACTCGTCACCTCGGTTCGGTCCCGCAGCTGGCACTCATCTCCTCGAATGGTACGGGCGGAGCAGCAACCCGGCCGAAATCGCAGCCCGCGCGCCCGTCGTTATTGCCGGGCGGCGCGGGACGCCGGTCAGACCCTGGGGAGGTCTGCCGAAGGAGGCTGGCGAACAAGGCGGAAAGGGACTGCCGAAAGAAGGCAGCGTCCTCAGCCGCTGGTCGCGTGCTGCGGGGTCCGCTGACGTTCTGTCGCAAGCTTCGCCCTCGGGATCGACCGCAGCCAGATCCGCCGATGGACCTCGGCCAGCACGACCGTTGCCACCAGGTAGCCGATCAACGCGCCGACACCGTTGGCGATGACGTCGCGGGGCGTGCCCACTCGAGCGGGCAGGTCGGCAGCCTGCACGGCTTCGATCACCGCCGACATCGCGACCGCGGCCGGCACGATGAGCCAGCGCGCTCGGGGCAACGCCAGCGCCCCGAAGAGGCCGATCGGAACGAACATCAGCACGTTCGCGCCGAACTCGACTTTTCCGAACGTCACCCATTGCGGCAGGCCCTGAGCATGCGCGCGGACCAGGAAGGCGATGAGGTCGCGTTGCCCGTCGGCGTACGGCGGGCCCGGGGTGAACGTGACGACGGCGACGGCGCCCAGAAACGCCACCAACAGCCCGGCCGACACCCACCGCAGCCCGCGGAGCGTGGGCTTGGTGGATCGCGAGGCCGGCATCGTTTCATAGTAGAAGGCTCACGGACCTGCCATGTGCGCATTTGCTGTGACAGCTGCTCACGTTCGGGTGGGTTGCCGATTGACCCCGCCCACCCGTCGGCGGTCGGCCCGCGGGAGCCCGGTGATGGGCGTCACACGTTGGGTAACATCTCGATCACCGTCGGGCCTCAGCACGCTTCTGGCAGGCGGTCCAGGACGCGCTGCGCCTTACGCTCCACCAGTGAGCTTCACCGTCGGTTTCGACCTCGACATGACCTTGATCGATCCGCGTGCCGGGATCGTCGAGGTCTTCGATGTACTCGCGGCCGAGACCGGCATCCCGCTGGACGGCAGGGCGTTCGTGACCAGGCTGGGCCCTCCGTTGCGGCACGAGTTCGAGCGTTACGGGCTGGACGAGGCAACCGTCACGGCACTGGTCGATCGCTACCGGGCGCTGACTCCGGAACTCGCGATTCCCCGGACCATTGCGATGCCGGGTGCCGTCGAGGCGATCCGTGCGGTGACCGACCGCGGCGGCCGTGCGGTGGTGGTGACCACCAAGTTCGGCCCGAACGCCCAGGCCCACCTTGACTACCTGGGCATCGAGGTGTCCGCCGTGGTCGGGGATCTGTGGAGCGCGGCCAAAGCCGTTGCGCTGCAGGAGTTGGGCGCCGAGGTCTTCGTCGGCGATCATCTCGGCGACATCACCGGAGCCAGGGCGGCGGACGCGTTCGCGGTGGGAGTGGCCACCGGTCCGATCAGTGCCGAGGACCTGCTGGCCGCCGGCGCCGACGTGGTGCTGCCCGACCTCACGCACTTCCCGGGTTGGCTGGAGTCGTACCTGCTGGCGACGGTGCACTGACCGGAATACTGAGGCAAACGCGCGGCGCAGCGGCGAGCCGTCGTGGCCGTCCGGCTCAGGACCCGGCGGGGTCCTGATAGCCGACCAGTCCGAGCAGATTTCCCTCGCTGTCCCGGATGAAGGCCTGCCATTCGGCTCGCCCGGCAGGCCCGAAGACGCCGTCGGTGTCGGTGAAGATCACGTGCGGTTCGGCGACGATGTCCAGTCCCGCCTCACGCAACTGAGCGATCCGTCCCTGCAGGTCCGCGACCCGTAGGTAGATCATCGCGGGCGGCGCCGCTTGCTCGAGCAGCAGTCGGGTGCCGCCGAGGTCGACGAATACCAGCGGGCCGAACCGGGCGATCAGCGGCAGTCCAAGGATCTGCGTGTAGAAATCGGTGGCTCGCTCCAGATCGTCGGCGTGCTGGGCGACCTGGACGACACCGGAGGGCTGCGCAGCGGTCACGGCTGCGAGCCGGCGTCGGACTCCTGGGCTGCCGTCGCACGGGCGAGCGCGCGCGACGACCGTCGGGCATCGACCGCGACGCCCGCCATTCCGACAGCGAAGCCGAGCGGCGCGAGCATCGCGGTCAGGTTGAGCCAGAGCGGCAGATCGTGGGATCCGGACGCGAACATCACCATGATCACCACGACGGCCAGCACGCCGACCGCGAACATGGCCATGCCGACCCGCACCGGGGCCGACGCGCGCGGGGCGAACGCCCATTGCGCCGGTGCCTTGCCGCGTGGGCGAGACGAAGAGTCGGGCGTGCTGGAGGGATTCGGTCCAGCGGGATTCGGTCCAGCGGGATCCGGTGCAGCCGGCATCGAAACGGGATCGGACAGTTCGGGCACGTTGTCAGGATAGTGCCGACTGTCCCCGCCACCGGACCGGATCAGCGCGGCGGTCGATGCGGGGGATCGTGATGCGTTTCGCGGCTGCTCTCGGCGGTGGTTCCAAGAGAGGTTCGCCGGCCGTCTGGCGGTCGTCTGGAGATCGTCTGGCGGTCGGCTGGCGGTCGTCTGGCGGTCGTCTGGCGGTCGTTCTGTTGGTCGTTCTGTTGGTCGTTCTGTTGGTCGTTCCGGTGGTCGTACCGATGGCAAGGAGCAGTGCCGCGGCGCCAGTAGGCTGGTCGTCCGGTGCTTCCGCAACGGGCGCACTCGGCGGCGTGCGTCCGCCCCCCATGGATCGTCAACAGATCGAGATAGATCGAGATAGGTGAGTCGGGTGCCCAGCGGCAAGGTCAAGTGGTTCGACGCGGACAAAGGATTCGGTTTCATCGCCCAGGACGGCGGCGAGGACGTCCATGTCCGGACGTCCGCGCTGCCGTCCGGGGTGGCCACCCTCAAGCCCGGTCAGAAGGTCGAGTTCGGCGTCGCCGACGGGCGGCGCGGGCCGCAGGCCTTGCAGGTGACGCTGCTCGACGCCCCGCCGTCGATGGTGGCGGCAACCCGCCGGCCTGCGGAGGAACTGCACGGCCTGGTCGACGACATGATCAAGCTGCTGGAATCCAAGGCGTTGCCGGACCTGCGAAGAGGCCGGTACCCGGACCGGGGAATCGGCGCGCGGATGGCCCAGGTACTGCGGGCGGTGGCGTCCGAACTGGAGGCCTGACCGAGCGGCAGCGGAGACGCCCAGCGAGTCCGAGCAGGCGCGGCCCGGCCCTGGGACTATTGCTTGTTCGCGCCCGGTGCCGGCAGCGGGTCGATGAGCAGCAGCCAGGCGCGGGTGGCGGCGAAGTCGACGCCACCCTGCTCGCCCGGCACCAGCACGAATGTGCTCTGCACCTCGACGTAGGTCAGTTGGTCGTCCGGCGCCAACGGCTGCAGGGTGTAGGCGAGCCGCCCGTCGGAGAACACCTCGCTGCGCGCGTCGGCCAGTTCGCCCTTCGCATTCAGGTACCGGAAATAGACTGTCCACGGGGTGGAGCCGACCGCTTCCGGGACATTGATCTGCACCTGCTGCCCTGGTTTCAGCGAGAGCCTCGGCACGTCCTCGACGGCGGTCTCCGTGCACGACACGGTGGAGGCCGTCTCGTCGACGTCGCACCAATGTGTGGGGGCGGTCTGCACGGCGGTCCGGTTGCCGAAGAAGGTGACGTCCGGGCGCGGCGCCTCGCAACCGGCCAGCACGACTCCTGCCACCAGTACTGCCGCCACCCAACGCCACCGCCCGGCTGCCGACGTGCCTCGGCGCTCGCCCTCCGGTCGTCCTTGGTCGGCGAGCTGGCGGGGGGCCCGCGAACGGGACCGTCCAACGACCTGACGAGCCCAGCTCATCCCTGCTCCTTCGGCCGGCGGGTACCCGCGTCACGCACCGTGCGGTGGGCAGGTGCAGGTCCGGCGGGCGGGTTGCCGCCGGTTGTCTTCGGGGTGCCCGGCGTGGTTGGTGCCGCGCCGTAGCCGGGACCAGCAGGTGGACCAGCGATCGGCGGACCGGGGGTGGGTGGTCCAAGAGTTGGTGGGCCCGTAGGCAGGCGCGAGGTCGGAGCCGCTGAGGGTGGTGAGCCCGGCCCGTAGGTCCATGCCTGGTTCGGGCTGGGCTGCCCCCCTGGCGTGCCGGGCGGCCCTCCCGGCCCCGGGGGTCGAGGTGTGCCGGCCGTCCACGCCGTGGTCCCGGCGGCGGGATCCGTGGTGCTAGAACCGCTCCCGCCTGGATCGGCGGCGCCCCGCTTCGGAGTGCGGCGCAGCCGGCTGGTCAGCCGGGAGTAGTCCAGCCAAGGAAACAGCGAACGGCCGTGGCGGACCAGTGCGCTTTGCACGAGGCCGACGGCCAGCAGCACCGTGACCACCGAGAACCCGATCACGTAGACCTGGTCGTGACCGAACGACCACACCCCGCCGATGAGCAGCCCCACCACACCGCCGGAGACCCAGGAAAGCTGCAGCACCGTCTCGGACAGGCCGAAGGCCGAGGCCCGGCTGGCCTCCGGGAGTTCATGCTGGATCACCGAGTCGAGGCAGACCTTCGCCAGCGACGACGCGGTGGATCCCACCAGGCCGACCAGGGCGGCGCTCGCCAGACCGGGGATGAGCACGGCGACCAAGGTCGACACCGCGGTGGCGGCCAGCGACAGGATCGAGACGGTCTCCGGCTTGGACAGCGGCAACCGGGCGCCGAGCCCGTTGCCGACGAACCCGCCGACCCCGGCCGCCACTCCGACCACCCCCAGCAGCAGCAACTGGGTGAACCCGCTGGATTCGGTGTACTCGCTCTTGATCACGAAAGCGATGAACAGCGCGAGGAAACCGGTCTCCACCCGGATGGTGCCGTTCGCCCAGAGCGTGGTGGTCACCGACAGCGGGAAGGCGCGCTTGGCCTTGGGGCCCACCCCGTCGACGGGGATCTCGCCGGCCGTCGACTCCACCCAGGCCGGGATGCGCAGGCACAGCCAGCCGCCGGCGATGCTCAGCAAGGCCGTGAAGATCAAGGCTCCGGTCGAGCCGAACGCCCAGGACAGGCCGGCGGCGATCGCCCCGGCGACGCCACCGGCGATCAGTCCGAACACGGTCAACCGGGAGTTGGTCTTGACCAGGGTGATGTCCGGCGGGAGCACCCGAGGGGTGATCGCCGCCTTCAGCACGCTGAACGACTTCGACAGCACGAGCATGCCCAACGCGCACGGGTAGAGCACCCAGGAGTCGAAGTTCAGCGCCATCACGATCGCCAGCAGGGCGCGGGCGAAGCTGGATGCGGCCAGGGCGATCCGCCGGCCGTGTTGCAGCTTGTCCAGTGCCGGGCCGATCAACGGCGCGATGACGGCGAACGGCGCAACGGTGATCAGCAGGTAGAGCAGCACCTTGCCGGTCGACTCGGCGGTGGCGGCCGCGAAGAACAGGGTGTTGGCCAGCGCCACGGCGAGCGCGGCGTCCACCGCGTAGTTGCCCATCACCGCGTACGTCAGGCTGGTCAGCCCGGATCGGTCGGCGCCGTCGGCGGCCGCTGCCTGCCGGAAGATCTGCACCCCGCGGGTGGTCAGTTCCCGGCTGCGGAAGGCGGCCACCCTGGTGACGGTCAACTTCCGCGGACCGGTGCGGGGGCTGGTCGGTGCCCCCGCCGGATCGGTCGGTCCTGCTGGTACCTGGCCGGACGCCGCGGACGCCGGGCCCGACCCGGGTGCGCCGTCAGGGCGCGGCGACCGGGGGGCTGAACCCGGGCCGGCTGGCGCCCCGGGGCCTCCC